>CACZNC010000015.1:74776-125472 GCA_902782445.1 uncultured Ruminococcus sp. | reverse complement strand
GATGTCGAAGCCCTCGGCCTCTTCGTGGATGGCGGCCTTGACGTCGGGTCTGTCCTGAATGAAGTCTTCGGACTGGACGGGATCGCCGCCGTCAATGGTGTACGCGAAGGCCGGGATCGGGGTGGCGAGGTGTGCCCAGCCGCGGAGCTCGAAATCCCCTATATCGCCTTCGATGGGATTTTCGGCCAGCCATGCGCCCGCGCCGCCGTCCACCATCATTTCAAAGTCCACGAAAATGGTGTCCCAGGACTTGGCGAGCAGTTCGGTGTCGGAGGTGGCGACTGCGGAGGGGACGTTCGCGGTGCAGAGCACGACCTCGGAGACCTGGAAGGTGCCGGAATCGCATCCGGACGCCTGGAACTGGAAGTACTGATAGGCTTCGGTGGGAGCGATGGAACCCGCGTAATAGGTGAAGTTGGTTTCGTCAAAGAACGTGTCGTCGCCGTAAACGATGGGGTTCCAGATCTCTCCGTCGTTGGAGCCGAAGATGGCCCATTCGTTCGGGTTTCTGCCGTTGTAGGAAGCGTTGTCGTTGGCCGTCGCCATGATGATGCCGTTGATGGAAGCGGGAGCGGAGAGCTTCACGGCGGAAACCGCTTCGAAGGAGGAGGTGCAGAACTTGGTGGCGGTTTCGCCGTCCCAGAGGTTCTTCGCGCCTTCGCCGGAGTTGCCGGAGGAACCGCTGATATAATCGTAAGCGGTGATCGGGTTGGTGCCGAGGGCCTTTGCGGCGGAAGCGGCGTCGTCATAGGAGGAGCCGTCGTTTTTCAAAACCGCCATGTCCGTGGGCATCTGCAGAGCGGCCGCGGCGAACTCGGGGGCCTCGACCACGATGGAGCCCGGGAGGACCGCGTCGGGTTTCAGCGCGTTTTCCTTCGTGACGAGCTTGGAAGCGTCATACGCGCCGATCTGTTCGTAGTCCGCCATCGTGCCGATGAAGACGTGGGTCACGGGCTTGCCGGATTCGAGGCCGGTCGTGGCGGCTCCGGTCTGAACTTCGAGAAGCGCGTCGTAAGCGTCCGCCATCTTGATGCCGTAGATCAGGGAGAGCATACGGATACCGATATCGGTGGAAACGGAGCAGCAGGGAAGGGTCTCTTCGATCATGCCCATGCCCAGTGTGCCGATGCCGCCCTCGATCACGTAGTCGACGTCGTCGATGGATTCGTCCTTGCCGTTGTTCATCACGATCGCGCCGACGGCTCCGCCGGCTTTTGCGGCTGCGGTCTTTTCGGTGAACGTGGACGAACCGCGGGAGATGATGGCGATCTGTCCGTCCGCGCCGGTGCAGTCCGCGCCGATGTTGTAGAACGCGGCTTCATACCAGCCGGGATTCAGGTTGGTGATCAGGTTGGCGGGGATGTCGCCTTCCAGATTTTCCATTTCGTACCAGCTTCCGGTACCGTTACCGGCGCTGATGGTGCCGTCCTCGAGAATGACGAGATACTCGGACGTGTCGCCCTTGTCGATGTTCAGGGAGAAATCCGGGGACCAGTAGGTCTGATCGGCTTCTTCCCATGTCATCAGGACCGCGCCGGCCGCGACGCTGAGAAAGACGGTCAGCAGCAGGGCGAGAAGGACGGATAGCGTTTTCTTCATGTTGCTTGTACCTCCGATAGAAAATACTTGATCGGGCACGGTCCCGGAGAAAGAGAAAACTCCCGCCCGGGTTGTGCGCTGTCGCGTTCATTATAGCATCCGGGGGGAGCAAAGTCAATGTGAAAACGGAAATCTTTGCAGAAAAATGAACATTTTTCCGTATACTTATAAACGAAAAACGTCGATATCCGCGGCCTCTTCCGCCGATTCCCGGGCCAGCGTCAGCAGATTCCGGGGGAAACGGGGCGCGGAGATCAGCTCTTCCGGCGGCACGGGCAGGGGGGATCCCCCCGTCAGGAGAATGAGCTTCCGGTTGAGGGCGAGGCGTTCCCGGCTCTGTTCGAGGGCGTCCCGGATCTTCGGCTTCGGGATCTCGTCGAGGCGGGAGAGGAGCTCGTCCACCGATCCGAACTGCGCGAGCAGGGCCGCGGCGGTTTTCGGTCCCACCCCGGGCACCCCGGCGATGTTGTCGGAGGAATCCCCCACGAGGCATTTCCAGTCGGCGAACTGATCGGGCCTCACGCCGAACTTCCGCTCCACCGCACCGGGCGTCACCAGATCGCAGACCCCGCCCTGATACCGCACCACCGAGACCCGCTCCCCGACGAGCTGCCAGTAGTCCCGGTCCGTCGAGAGGATCATGGCGTGCCATCCCTCCGGGGCGGAGAGGGCGTAGGAGGCGATGAGGTCGTCGGCTTCGCATCCCCGGGCCTCCGCGTAGGGGATCCCCACGGCGTCGAGCATCCGGCGGATGGCGGGGAGCTGGGCGAAGGGGATCTCGTCTTCGGGCACTTCGGACCAGTCGGGGCGGTTGGCCTTGTAGTCGGCGTCGAGGGACCGGCGGTCTCCGCAGTCCTCGGTGTCGAAGAGCACGAGGGCGTGGGTGGGTCTCAGTTCGGAGAGGGCGGAGGCGAGGGCGTTTGCGAATCCGTAGACCGCGTTGTAGCGGACGCCTTCCGGGGTGCGGAAATGATCCGGCATCCCGTAAAACATGCGGAAGAGCAGATTGTGGCCGTCTACCAGCAGAAGCGTGTTCATGGTCGGTGGGGCTCCGGGCGGGATTTTTCTTTCATTTTATCATAAAAGCGCTGAAAAAGCAAGACGCCGCCGCCATCCGTTTTCCCCCGCCTGGCGCGAGGATTTTTCCGGGATTTTTTCCGAAACCTCTTTACAAACCGGGGGGCGTGTGCTATAATACCCTTTGCTGACCGCCCTTAGCTCAGCCCGGATAGAGTACCGGATTCCGATTCCGATGGTCGTGGGTTCAAATCCCTCAGGGCGGGGAGAAAAAACTGCCGAGATTCCCTTTCGCAGGGAGCCGCGGCGGTTTTTGTTTTTTATATTCCTTTCGAAGGAATAATAAGGAATGAAAGACTCCGCCTTTCGAAATCAGCAACGACGGTCCCCGACCGTCGGCGGCGGAGGGTTTGTTTATCCCTTCACGAAGGGAAAAAAGGTATGAAACGCTACGCGTTTCGGACTTATGTCCCTGCGCGGGACAGGCGCCGGGAGGGACCATCTCAGGCCGAAGGCCCCTCCCGAGGGTCCCTTGGCCGTATGGCATAACTGTACAGCTCGTCCCGTCAGCTTGAATCGACAGCGCATCCCACGGTCCTCGCGCGGTCTCTGTTCGTGCAGTTGAACCCATGCACGGAACAATGTTCCACGCACCGACGCAGTCGTGCTGGGCTCCGCCAGCATTTCAGGCGCGCATTACACGGAACGCGCAGACGGGTAACTGAAACATATTCTTCTTCCTCGCGCACATTTTCAGATTCAGACAGACATGCAGCCCGAACGATGCGCTCGAAAACCGTCCGGGCTGAGACTGAGGGATAAGATTGGACTTACTGTCCGTCCGCGGTGATCCGGGAGAAATCCCCTTCGGCGGCGAGGACGGATCGGACGGTGCGGATCAGTTCGGAGGCGGCAGCTTTCGGGTCGTCCGGGTCCCCGCCGATCTCCGCCTGCACCTGCCACGGCGCGGAGCCCTGCGTTTCGAACCGGGCGTAGAGGATCAGGGTCTTCTCCCCCCTGCTGTTCGGCCCCGTCAGGAAACTGCCGAGGGAGAGGGGGACGCCGTCGAGTTCGGTTTCGGATTCCTCCCCCATGAGAACGGTGTCCGAAAGAGGCTCTCCCGGCGCGGCGAAGGTCAGCTTCACGTTTCCGAGACAGCCCTCCGCCCGGATCAGCTCTCCCGTGTCCCTGCGGAACGTGCCGTTCAGGACCGCGGGATCGTCTTCCTCCGGTGAGGATCCTTCCCCGGTCTCCGCTTCGGCGTCGGGTCCGGCTTCCGCGTCTTCCCCGGAAACGGGAGTCGTCACGACGGGATCCGTCGTCGGCACAGGATCGGAATCCGAGAGCAGGAGGAGGCGCGGCGGATCGTCGTACCTGTCCGAAATGACGGTTTTTGTGCCGTCTGGGGAGACCTGCCAGCGGAACACCAGATCGTTGTTTGCTAAAAGATCCTTTCCTTCCGCGCCGCTCTCCCTCCAAAACACCGTCCGGGAATAAAGCTGAGCTGTCTCTTCGGAGGTGATCTGCCGGGTCTCGACGCCGCATGCGGGCGTGACGAGGGAATTCGAGCCGATCCCGGCGACCGCGGGGAAGACGAAGGTCTCGCCCCTTGCCGTCGTCACCGTGACCGCGTCCGGGATTCCCGCTCCCTTCCAGAGGAAGATCCCGCCGCCGACGAGCAGAAGGGCCGCCGCCGTGACCGCGAGGACCCGGAACTGCTTCCGCAGGAAGAAGGGCTGTTTCCGCGTTTCCTTCTCCCGGGTCTTTTCCGCTTCCGCGAGGACCTTATCCCGGATGCGAACCCGCACGGCCTCTTCCGGGAGAGAACCGTCCATGGCGGATTTCAGTTTTTCGTTCAGATTCATGTCTCACCCATCCTTTCTCTCAGCATCTTCCGCGCCTCGCTGAGCCAGTTCCGCACGGTGGAGGACGGTTTTCCGATTATCTTTCCGATCTCCTCCGAGGCGTAGCCGTCGTAATAGTGAAGGAGCACGGCGATCCGGTACCGTTCGGGCAGGGATTCCACCGCTTCCCGCAGTTCTTCCGCCTCCCGGTCCCCGCCGTCCGGGGATTCGGGCAGTTCGCCGTCCTCTGCCATTCGGTCGAGGGAGACGGCCCGCCGCGCGTGGGAACGGAGGAGGCTGCGGCACCGGTTGATCGCGGTCCGGAGGAGCCACGCCTTTTCGTGCTCCGCGCTCTCGAAAACGGGGGAGGACCGGATCAGCGCGAGAAAGACGTCCGAAACCGCGTCTTCGGCGTCGGCGTCGTTTTTCAGGATCACCCGGCACACCCGCCACACCGCGGGGAACTGCCGGTCGTAGATTTCCGCGATCTCGTCGGGGGACCGCGGCTCGCTTCGGTTCATGGCGTCGACCTCCTTTCACTCTATATACGCGCGAGGGGGACGGATTGACGGGGAAAACGAAAAAAATATGAAAGACTAAGTGCTAAATAATTCAGGCATGTATTGGGGTAAGGTGATATCCCTGAATTTAAGATTTTACTGGCTGAAACTTGAAAATATCTATTGACAATTAACATGATATGTGGTAAGATAATTATGGGTAAGGTGTATTGAAATCGTTATAAACTGAACATAGCAATTTGTAAAATTTTTTTCTTTTTGTGTACTGTTCATTATGTCCGCGCTCGTGGACAAGGCTAGATAATATGAAAACTGCTTGAATATCGGGACAACGAGAGATAGCGTTGCAGAGGAGGTGATATTATAATGATTTATTACTTAACTGGGTTTGCATTTGAGTTTGAGAATTTATGGATTAATATTGGTTTAGGAATTGCTCTCGCACTTGTAATCTATGTGATCCCTGTTTTGGTTTACCGGAAAAAACTCCATCCATTTCCATTCAACAAGCAAGATTCCATTGTTTTTTCGGCAATCTATGTTTTTGTTGCTTGGGTGATAGTGGCGATTGTTCAAGAGTTAATCCATGGAAAAATTACTGCACGAATACCATTTATTTATGGGATAATAGACTATAACATATTATATAATGGGTGGCGTGTAAAAAAAGAAGATAATATTCAAACTGAATTAAGCAAAGAGTGTTATGAATACATATCATCAAAGCTTATGGACTATGGACTGGCATTTTCGAAAGATTCTAAATCGAGGTTTCACAATAATATTTTGGACACAATGTCAAAAATCGCATCGAATAAGATTGTGAATCAGGACGACCCTCAAATATCAAAAATCTCAAACTACATTATAATTAAGTCATGTATACAGACAATTCAAGAAGGATCGGGCAATGGAGATGATGCAAATACTGAATTAACTACGAAAAGGATATTTTTGTTGTTTCATGATTGCATGGAATGGTATTGTAGAAATCAGTATATTGACGATCATAAAAAAGATGAAATTATTAAACGAGTAAAGGAAAAAATGAACAATCCCTCGGCGTGAATCGGAGGAGAATGATATATGAGGATTAAAGAAGAAGAAGCCGATATACTCAAAAAAACACTTGATGACATTATCGAATTGTTCGGAGACAATTTGATTAAGCCTGTCACAGAGGCAAGAGTTTTTATCAAACTTCATACACAGGATGGAATTACTACTTTGGACGATGAAGATAATATGCTGTTAGCGAACGTTCGTAATTTCGTTATTAATCAAAAAGTAGCTGATGATTTAGCTCCTTATGTTAATAAACTTGTTGAGGATTTGTCTGCTTTCATTTTTTGAATAATAATGGATGCATTGTTTACCGATTGCTTTGTAAAACGTGATTAAAAAACCGCCTCGCTGTGAGACGGTTTTTTGAAATACCCGATAGGGACTTATCTCTTGGAGAACTGGGAAGCACGACGCGCGGCTTTGAGACCGTACTTCTTTCTTTCCTTCATTCTCGGGTCTCTCGTGAGGAAACCGGCCTTCTTGAGGAGGGGACGGTAGGTTTCGTCCGCCAGAAGGAGGGCTCTCGCGACGCCGTGACGGATCGCGCCGGCCTGACCGGAGATCCCGCCGCCGGTGACGTTGGCAACGATATCGAACTTGCCGGCGGTGCCGGTGATGCCGAAGGGCTGGTTGATGATGAGCTTCAGGGTCTCGAGCCCGAAGTAATCGTCAACGTCGCGGTTGTTGATGGTGATCTTGCCGGAGCCGGGATAGAGTCTGACGCGCGCGACGGAGCTCTTTCTTCTGCCGGTTCCGTAGAAATAGGGTTTAGCGCTCGTATACATTCTTCAATACCTGACCTTTCCTCAAATCTCGACTTCGTAGGGAACGGGCTTCTGCGCCTGCTGCTTGTGCTCCGAGCCGGCGTAGACCTTGAGACGGGTGATTGCCTTGTCGCCGATGGAGTTGTGCGGGAGCATTCCCTTGACGGCGAGTTCCATCGCGAAAGCGGGTCTCTGGGACATCAGCTTGCGGTAGGAGGTCTCCTTCAGCCCGCCGATGTAGCCGGAATGGGTGCGGTAGAATTTCTGGTCGAGCTTTTTGCCGGTCAGGACAGCCTTGTCCGCGTTGATGATGATGACGAATTCGCCGCAGTCGACGTGGGGCGTGAATTCGGGACGGTGCTTGCCGCGGAGAATCTTGGCGGCGGTGACGGCGGTCTTGCCGAGGGGCTTGCCGGCCGCGTCGAGGATATACCAGCCGCGTTCGACGGTTTCAGGCTTTGCCATGTATGTGGACATACCGATGTGTTCCTCCGATTGATTGTTTTTTGATCGAACGGGGAGATTATACCACAGCCCCGAGCCCTTGTCAACCCCTCTCTGAAAAATAAATCCGATTATTTTAAGTTAGCATGATAAAAGCTCGCGTTTTCTCCGTTTTTCTCCCCGGGAACGCCCCGGATCGCGCCTGCGGGCCCCTTTTTGATCCGCGAAAAAAATGTCGGAAAATTGGACCGAAACCCTTGACGGACAGGAAAAACAGGAATATAATAGGAAAGGAAACCAAGAATCGAAAGAATCTGGGGGAGCCGTATGAGAAGCATCGCCGCCGCGCTGACCGTGATCCTTCTTTTGGCGCCCCTTTTTTGCGTTCCGGCTTACGGGGCCGTCCCGTGGACCGATTCCGCCGAGCCCGGGGAGATCCTCTTCCGCCAGTCCTTTTCCGACATCAGCGACTACGCGAAATGCGGATGGCAGACCGGGACCCTGACGGCGGAGGGAGCATCCGTTTCCGTGGCGGACGGCGCGCTGGCGGTGAAATCCCTGTCCGGAAGGGCATACGTGCTCATGCCGGAGACGAAGCGGGGGAACGACGCCACCGTCGAGTTCACTTTCCGCTTCACCGAATCCGGGACGGAAAACGGATCCCTGTCCGTTCTCCTGACCTGCCGCGGCGAAGAGCCCACCAACGTCACCTCCGTCGTCATCCGGGCCAACGGGACCGTGGACGATTTTTCGGACCTGGACGAGGCGATCGCGAAAGCCATCCGCTCCGGCTCGAAGATCAAAGTCGAGATCCCCATCGAGGACGGCGCCTTGCACAGGATGAAGCTCACCGCGGGGGAGGACTCCTGTACCGTCGAGCGGTCGAACGTGCAGGTCATTACCCAGGGCCGGATGGGATTCTGCGTGCGGAACACCGGCGCGGCGGTCACGGACGTCTGGCTCGTCAACGGCTGCGACTACGAAAAGAAGATCGGAGACACCGCCTCCTACGCGACGGACGCGAATCCCGCTCCGAATTCCCCGTCGGCTCCCGACCCCGGAAAGGGATCCGGAACGGCGAAACCGGGGGGATCGGAGGGCGCGAGGCCCAAACCGGCCGAACCCCGGGAGACCTCCCCGAAGACGGGGGATCCCATCCGGGAAAGAAGCCGGGTCTACGGAATTGTCGCAGTGATGGGCGGCGGGGCATCCGTCCTGATCTGCGGCTTTTCTCGTAAAAAGAAGGTCCGGGGCTGACTCCCGGCAATTTCGACAAACAAGACGGCGGAATGCTAACCGAATCCCGCCGTTTTTTCTCTGTCTCCCCGGAATTCATAGAATATTAACAAAATGTTCATCACAAGTTCTTGAATCCCGGGGAGGAAAATGGTAAATTTATAGCACGGATTAGCACTTGACCGTTCTGAGTGCTAAATCACCGGAGACGAAATTCCGATCTCCGGCATACGATCAACTGCGAAGGGGGCGATGAGGTTGAGCCGCGGAGACAACAGACTGAACGAACGGAAAAAGCTGATCCTCAAGGCCATCGTCGACGCCCACATCGCCAACGGAGAGCCGGTCGGGAGCAAGTACCTGACGCTGAATAAGCAGATCGCCTGCTCCTCTGCTACCATCCGCAACGAAATGGCGGAGCTGGAGGAAATGGGATACCTGGAACAGCCCCACACCTCGGCGGGTCGGATCCCTTCGGAGGCGGGCTACCGCTTCTACGTGGACCAGCTGATCGACCGCTATAACCTGACGCAGAACGAGATCTCGGAGCTCAAAGCGGTGCTCAGACAGCGGCAGAACGAACTTGACGCCATCATGCAGACCGCGGTGACGCTGGCCGCCCGGCTGACGAACTACACCGCGCTGTCCGTCAAGCCCCGCCAGACCCGCATCTCCGTCAGCCGCTTCGAGATCATGCGGCTCGATTCCACCACCGCCGTGCTCATCATGCTCATCGGCGGCATCGTCAAGACGAAATACATCCGCTCCGACCGCCCGATCCCGCAGGACGCCGCCATGCTTCTCGCCGGAGCCCTGAACGCAAGGCTGACCGGACTGACGGCCGACGAGATCACCATGCCGATCCTCATGGAAATGGAACGGATGCTGGGCGAATACGATTTTCTGGTCTCTCCCGTGGTCAAGGCGGTGTGCGAGACCATATCGGTGTTTGACGGCGGCGAACTGCGGTTCGAGGGCATCAACCGCCTCCTCGCCTATCCCGACTACTACGACATGGACCGGCTCCGCGAAATGCTGGCCCTGTTCGAGAAGAAGGAGACCCTATTGGAAGTCCTCTCGGAGGAAGCGAAGGGGGACGACCGGGTGCAGGTCTTCATCGGCCGCGAGAACGTCGTCAAGGTGATGGACAATTCCACCCTGATCTTCAAGACCGTCACCCAGAACGGCAAGCCCGTCGGCGCCATCGGCGTGATCGGACCGACGAGGATGGACTACCGCCGGGTGATCGCCACCATCGAGGGCCTCACGAAGAGCGTGACCGACGCCCTCGGCGGCCCGAAGGACGAAGGGACGGGACGGCTGCCCGATCACAAGGATTAGAACTGCCTTTACTGAACTATAAGAACCAGCACAGGCTTTCGGAGGCATCATGACAGAAGAAAGGAAACTCCCCGGGGAGGACGAGATCCGTGAAGAAGCCGGGACGGAGGAACCCGTCGAGGCGGAAACTGAAACGGAGACATCCGAGCCCCCCGTGACGGAGAAAGAAGAAAAAGAACCGGCCGAGGAACCCGCCGCGGAAAAGGAGCCCGAACCGAAGGGCCGCCGGGGCGAAATTCGCAAACTGAAAAAGGAACTCGAGGAAGCGAAAAAGTCCCTCGAAGCGGAGAAGGCAAAGACCGCGGAGGCCGAAGACCGGGCTCTCAGGCTCGCGGCGGAGTACGACAACTTCCGCAAGCGCACCCAGAGCGAACGGTCCGGGATCTACGCGAACGCCGTTTCCGACACCCTCTCGGGACTGCTCCCGATCATCGACAATCTCCAGTACGCCGCGAAGTATTCGGGCGGGGACGCGGAAAAGGTGGCCGAAGGGCTGAACATGATCCTGTCGAAGCTCCCGGAGACCCTCGAAAAGCTCGGCATCCGCGCGTTCGGCGAGGCGGGGGAGACCTTTGATCCCGCGCTCCACAACGCCGTCATGCACGTGGAGGACGAGGAACACGGCGAGGGCGAGATCGTCGAAGTGCTCCAGCAGGGGTACATGTACGGGGACAAAGTGCTCCGCTACGCGATGGTCAAGACGGCCAACTGACCCCTGATCCGGCCCCGGGGCCGAAAATCTCCGGCGGCCAATTCAACAAGTTAAAAATTTACCTGTATATACACGGAGGAATTTCATTATGGCAAAAATCATCGGCATAGATCTCGGTACCACAAACTCCTGCGTCGCGGTTTACGAAGGCGGCGAACCCGTCGTCATTCCGAATCCGGAAGGCGCGAGAACCACACCGTCCGTCGTCGCGTTCTCGAAGACCGGCGAGCGTCTGGTGGGTCAGGTCGCCAAGCGGCAGGCCATCACCAACCCGGACCGCACCGTCTCCTCGATCAAGCGTCACATGGGTTCCGACTACAAGGTCACCATCGACGACAAGAGATACACCCCGCAGGAGATTTCCGCGATGGTGCTGCAGAAGCTGAAATCCGACGCGGAAGCATACCTGGGCGGAAGCGTGTCCCAGGCGGTCATCACCGTCCCGGCGTACTTCACCGACTCCCAGCGGCAGGCCACCAAGGACGCGGGCAAGATCGCGGGTCTTGAAGTGCTCCGCATCATCAACGAGCCCACGGCGGCCGCTCTGGCCTACGGCGTGGACAAGGACGCGACCGAGCAGAAGATCATGGTCTTCGACCTGGGCGGCGGCACCTTCGACGTGTCCCTGCTCGAGATCTCGGACGGCGTCTTCGAAGTGCTCGCCACCAACGGCGACACCAAGCTGGGCGGCGACGACTTCGACAACCGCATTATCGACTGGATCGCGGACGAATTCAAGCGCGAAAACGGCGGCATCGACCTCCGCAAGGACAAGATGGCGCTCCAGAGACTGAAGGAAGCCGCCGAGAAGGCCAAGATCGAGCTCTCCGGCGTCACCTCCTCCAACATCAACCTGCCCTTCATCACGGCGGACGCCACCGGCCCGAAGCACTTCGACGCCACCCTCACCCGGGCGAAGTTCAACGAGCTGACCGCGGACCTCGTCGAGCGCACCATGGGTCCGACCAGAAAAGCCCTCGCCGACGCCGGACTCTCCGTTTCCCAGATCGACAAGGTGCTCCTCGTCGGCGGTTCCACGAGAATCCCCGCCGTGCAGGAAGCCGTCAAGAACTTCACCGGCAAGGATCCCTTCAAGGGCATCAACCCGGACGAGTGCGTTGCCATCGGCGCGGCCATTCAGGCGGGCGTTCTCGGCGGCGAGAAGAAGGATCTGCTCCTGCTCGACGTCACCCCGCTGTCCCTGGGCCTCGAGACCCTCGGCGGCGTGTTCAACCGCATCATCGACCGCAACACCACCATCCCGGTGAAGAAGAGCCAGATCTACTCCACCGCGGCGGACGGCCAGACCTCCGTTGAGATCCACGTCCTCCAGGGCGAGCGCGACATGGCGGCGGGCAACACCACCCTCGGCCGCTTCATCCTCGACGGCATCACTCCCGCGCCCCGGGGCGTACCGCAGATCGAAGTCACCTTCGATATCGACGCCAACGGCATCGTGAACGTCACCGCCGTCGACAAGGGCACCGGCAAGGAACAGCACATCACCATCACCTCCTCCACCAACATGTCGAAGGAAGACATCGACAAGGCCGTGCGCGAGGCGGAGAAGTTCGCGGAAGAAGACAAGAAGAACAAGGAAGCCGTCGAGATCAAGAACCGCGCCGAGCAGGTGATCTACCAGAGCGAAAAGAGCCTGTCCGACGTGGGCGACAAGGCATCCGACAGCGATAAGGAATCCGTCAGAGCCGCCATCGACAAGCTGAAGGAGACCATGAAGGGCACGGACACCGAAGCCATCAAGGCCGACACCGAAGCCCTCGAAAAGGCGTTCTACCCCATCGCCGAGAAGCTCTACCAGCAGCAGGCCCAGGCGGGCGGCAATCCGGGTCCCGACATGGGCGGAGCGCAGGGTCCCGACGCAAACGGCACCTATTACAGCACCGATTTCGAAGACAAGAGCGGCAACTGAACCTGAGAAGCAATTCCGGGCCGGGGAGGAGAACAAAAACTTCTCTCCGGCCTCTGAGAGTTTATTGAGGGTTTCATCATTTCTCCGGAAGGGAGACGGTTTCATTTATGGCAGAGACCAAAAGAGACTACTACGAGGTCCTGGGCGTCGACAAATCCGCGGACGAGGCGGCCATCAAGAAGGCGTACAGGACCCTTGCGAAAAAATACCACCCCGACCTGAATCCGGGGGACGCCGAGGCTGAGAAGAACTTCAAGGAAGTCAACGAGGCTTACGACATCCTCTCCGATCCCGACAAGCGGGCGAAGTACGATCAGTACGGGCACGCGGCGTTCGATCCTGCCTCCGGCATGGGCGGCAGCGGCTTCGGCGGATTCGGGGACTTCGGATTCGATATCAGCGACATCTTCTCGAGCTTCTTCGGCGGATCCTCCACGGGGAGCTCGCGCCGGAACGGTCCCATCCGCGGGGACAACGTCAACGTCCGCCTGACCCTCACCTTCGAGGAGGCGGTCTTCGGATGCAAGAAGGAAGTCAGCTACCAGAAGATCCAGCAGTGTTCGGACTGCGGCGGAACGGGCGCGGCTCCCGGGACCTCCCCGAAGACCTGCCCGGCCTGCGGCGGATCCGGTCAGGTGCGGGTCCAGCAGAGGACTCCCTTCGGCGTCATGCAGTCGGCGAAGACCTGCGACGTCTGCCGCGGCACGGGCAAGACCATCGAGAACAAGTGCTCCCGCTGCCGGGGTACCGGATTCGAGCGGGTGCAGAAAACCCTCGAGGTCAACATCCCCGCCGGCATCGACGACGGACAGCAGATCGCCCTCCGCTATCAGGGCTCCGACGGCATGAACGGCGGATCGGCCGGGGACCTGAACATCATCATCAGCGTCCGTCCCCACTCCGTTTTCGAGCGGGACGGCGACGATCTCTACTGTGACGTGCCGATCACCTTCGCGGAAGCGGCCCTCGGCGCGGAGATCGACATCCAGACCCTCGAAGGCGCGCAGAAATACACGATTCCCGAGGGGACGCAGACGGGCACCACCTTCACCCTGAAAAACCGGGGCGTCGCGCGGGTCAACAATCCGAAGATCCGCGGCAACCTCTATCTCACGGTGAACGTGGAGGTGCCGAAGAACCTGAACGCGGAGCAGAAGTCCCTGCTTGAAAAGTTCGCCGCCTCCTGCGGGGAATCGAACTATTCGAAGCGGACCGGCTTCTTCAAGAAACACCGCAAGAACGGCTGACAGAGGAGGATCCCGATGGACGAAAACACCGGCTGGGCCCAGATCCGGGTGGAATGCAATGCCCGCGACGTCGACACCGTATCCTCCGTCATGTCGATGGTGGACAACGGCCTCATGATCGAGGACAATTCCGATATCGACGACCTCATCAAGCACGGGATGTACGGGGAGCTCATCGACGAGAGCCTTCTGGAAGCCGACCGCACGAAAGCCGCGGTATCGGTTTTCATCCCCGCGGTCAAATCCCCCGCCGAGAGCGAGCTCTTCATCCGGGGACGCCTGAACGATCTCGGGGTCTCCTATACCCTGACCGTCTCCGGCATCCGGGAAGAGGACTGGGCGGATTCGTGGAAGCAGTACTACAAGCCCATCCGCACGGGAAAACGCCTCGTCATCGTGCCCGTGTGGGAGACCTACGACCCGGAGCCCGGCGAGGTCACGGTCCTGATGGATCCGGGCATGGCCTTCGGCACCGGCACCCACGAGACCACCCGTCTCTGCGCCGGATTCGTGGAGGAGTACACGACCCCCGGGTGTTCCGTTCTGGACGTGGGGTGCGGCTCCGGGATCCTCGCGATCGCGGCGGCAAGACTCGGGGCGGGGGAGTGCTTCGCCTGCGATATCGACCCCGTGGCGGTCCGGGTGGCGAAGGAGAACGCGGCCCTGAACGATACGCCGAACGTGACCTGCGCCGTGTCCGATCTTCTGAAGCAGGCCCCGAAGCGGGAGGGCGGGTACGATCTCGTCGTCGCCAACATCGTGGCGGACATCATTCTGCGCCTGTCCCCGGACGTGGGGGCGTACATGGCGGAGAACGGGACCCTGGTGGTCTCCGGGATCATCGCCGAGCGGGCGGAAGAGGTCCTCTCCCAGCTGAGGAAGGACGGCTTCAAGACCGTCGGCGAGCACTTCGAAAACGGATGGTACGCCGCCGCCCTGAAAAAAGCGTGAGGTTGCTTAGAACAGAACAAAACCGCCCTGACCTTTGCTTGTTGGAGCGGTTTTTTGCGTTCAACGGTTCTGTTCGAGCCTGCGGTTGATCTTTTCGAGGGCGCGGGCTTCGAGCCGGTCCGCCGCGAAAAACGCGAGAGCCGATCCAGCGGCGCATCCTCCGAACATCCACGCGCAGAGTCCCCACGTGAAGGGATGCAGCCCCGCGAGGACGATCACGGAGATCCCTGCGGCGGACGAAAACAGCATGACGATGATCCGTCTCGTCCAGAGTCCCGCGATCCGGTCCTTTGCGTCGAAAATCAGATATCCCCCCGCCGAAACGACGGTCAGTTCCAGAAGCAGGATCCGCAGAAGCCGCGCGTCGACCCGGTCCGGGCGGAAGAGGGAACCGACTGCGATCGCAAGCGCGGCGAGCCCCCAGCTGAGAACGACGCATTTCACGATCTGAAAGATCTTTTTCATTTCACACCCCCAGTTTCTCCTTGACGGACCGGACATACTGCCGGTTGACGGTCAGCCGTTCCCCGTTTGTCAGCGTTGCGGTGAGACGGCTGTTTTTCTCCGGTCTGATCGAGGCGAGCCGTTCGAGATTGACGACGGCGGTTTTCGATACGCGGGCGAAGGGGAGGTCACGAAGCTCTTCTTCCATCTGTTTCAGCCGTGCCGGGCATTCGTAGGTCTCCCGCTCGGTGCAGAAAAACAGCCGGTCGTCCACCGTTTCGAAATAGTACACCGACGAGAGCGGCACGAACACCATCTCCCCGTCGGCAGTCTTTCCCGCGACTGTCTCCCCGGCCAGCGAAAGGACGGCGAGAAGACTGTCCAGCCGATCCAGCGGGACCGTGACGGAGACGACGGCGACTCCTCTTCCGGGATCCTTCTGAACTTCCGCGGTCATGGAGCATCACCTCCCGGTTTCTTTCTGCGCCTAGTATATCATACCGGGATCCGGGCCGCAAGGGGGAACCCGGCAAACTGCGTTTCGGGACCGGCAAAGTGCGGGGAGGAAGGACTCTCCGCTCTCTTTCCCTTGACATTTCCCGCCCCCCATGCTATACTCAGAAAAAACAGAGAGAAAGGGGAAACCCGCATGGAAACCGGGGTCATATTCGATATCAAGGGATTCGCGCTGAACGACGGCCCGGGGATCCGCACGACAGTCTTCCTCAAGGGCTGTCCCCTGCGCTGTCTCTGGTGCCACAACCCGGAAGGGATGGACCCGAAACCGGAACTGCGGATCAAGACCGCCTCCTGCCAGCACTGCGGGAAATGCCTCGAACCCTGCTCCCACCCGGACTGCAAGCTCTTCGGACGCTGCCTCCATATCTGCCCGCGGGGATGCCTCTCCGTAGCCGGGACTGAAATTACCTCCGCCGATCTTGCCGCGCGCCTGATGCGGGACCGGGATATCTTCGGGGAGGACGGCGGCGTCACCTTCTCGGGCGGGGAACCCCTTCTGCAGGCCCGGTTCCTGCGGGAGACGGCAGCGATTTTGAAAAGCGGGGGCGTGAACCTTGCCCTCGAGACCTCCTCCTTCGCCCCGCCGGAAGAATACCGCGCGGCGGTCGAACAAACGGATCTCGTCCTCGCCGACCTCAAGCTCATGGATCCCGAAGCCCACAGGACATACTGCGGGGTCCCGAACGACAGGATCCTCGAAAATCTCCGCTGGCTCATGGGGAGCGGCAGGGACTACCGGATCCGCGTGCCCCTGATCCCCGGGATCACCGACACGGAGGAGAATCTCGACGCGATTTCGGCCTTCGTCGGGGATTCCCCGGTGGAACTTCTGCCCTACAACACGATGGCCGGGGCGAAATATCCCTCGGTCGGCCGGGAGTACGGGCTCCCGCGGCTGGAAAAGCAGTCGGCGGAGAGGGTGGAGGAGATGCGGAAACGGTTTCGGAGAACGGTCGGAGGGGAGATTAGTTAGGAGGGGCTAGTGGTTAGAGGCTAGTAGACGCGGACAGGGAATTAGGAATTAGGAGTGGATCAGACCGTTCGGGCGGCTGAATGATGGGATCCTCCGCAAATACAGAATCCCCGTTCTTTTCGTGCTTTTGGGGCGCGGGCGGAACGGGGAGTTTTTGGCTTTATGGTGGTGGTCCGAGCCTCAGACGGATCTCACGGGGGCGGCCAGTCGTTCGGCGTTGCCATGGTAGAAGGCTTCCCGGACGTCTTCGGGGAGGCCGAGGGTGGAGATGAATTCCGCGAGGCCGTTGTCGAAGTAGTCGCGGGCGTAGACGAAGCGGTCGGGGTGGGCGAGGATCAGCTTTTTCGTATAGGCCGGATCGCGTTTCAGGGCGTTCAGGCAGGAGCCCGCCGAGCAGTCGCAGTACAGGTTCGGATACCGGTCGAGGAGTTCTTCGATCTTCCCTCCGGGGAGGACCGGACCCTTCGGGTATGCCTCCGTTTCGCCGCGCCGGTCCCCCGAAATATGGCACCAGAATCCGGGGGCGTGTCCGAGGAAATTCGTCCCCGGGCAGAGGGCCAGCACCCGTTCCAGCGTGGAGATATCCCCGCCGTACCACCAGTGCCGCCGCGGGAATTCACGTCCCGTTGACTGCGCCGCCGGATAGTCGAAGTGCATCGTCACGGGGAGCCCGTTTTCGCCGCAGAACCGGTAGAGGTCGAGGGCGTCCGGGTTGTCATACATCATCCTGAGTTTCAGTTCTCCGCAGACCTGCACGCCGTAGGTGCGGATGGCGGCTCTCATGAGCTGGATGGCGTCCGGGCGGCGCGGATCGGGGCAGTAGCCGAGGACGAAGCGTTCCGGCGCCTTCTCCTTGTACTCCCAGCAGAGCCGGAGGGGAGCGGGATAGGACCGGTCCCCCATCGCCGCGGCGAACGCCCAGATCGTGTTCGGATCGTACTCCCCCTCCGGGCATTCCCAGGTGAGGAGCCAGGTCTTTGCGATCCCCTTTTCATCCATGTCGGCGATGTGCCGCTCGAAATTCCGCCCGTGATAATCGGGATGGTTGTGCGCGTCGATCTTGAGCATTCCGCTCCTCCTGTTCCGGGCTTGCCGAAATTACGAATCGCTTTCCCCCATCATGCTGAGGATCTCCGCCTTCGTCAGCGGAAGATCGTCCCGGGGGATCTCGGGCTTCTCTTTGGGATCGGCGGGGGAGAGCTCGATGGCGGAGGCTTTGCACAGACCCTTGATGACGGCGTGATACCGCTTGCCGTCCGCCGCTCCGAAGGCTCTGCGCATCCGGTTGAACACGTCGCGGAGGTTGTGGCATTCCGTCAGGATCCCGGCGGCGCGGACGGCGTCCTTGAAGGGGATCCCGGCCTCGGTGAGCAGGACTTCCACGTTCTTCTCCTCGGGCTCGCTCCCGGGCTCTTCCTCCTCGGTGATCACCGGAACAACCGGCTCCGAAACGACCGGCTCCGTGACAGCGGGTTCAGCCGGGGCGGGGGATTCCGGGGCCTTCTCCGGTTCGGCGGGCTTCTCGGGGGCGGCGGAGATCCAGAAGGACCCCTTGTCGCCGGGCTTGAAGACGAACCAGCTTCCGTACTGCTTCATCAGATAGTCGAGGGGATTGCGCTTCGAGCGCTGCTGATCGTATTTGTAATCCGGGAGGGAGGCGAGGGCTTTGAACAGCTCGCTGGACCGGATCTGTCCTCCCGCCGCCGCGATCTGCTCCGATACGAACGCGCGGATGATCTCCATGCGGGCACGGTGGTTCGGGGCGATCTTCTTCACTTCCTCTTTTTCGGGACGTTTTTCGGCGGGCTGGGGAGCGGGATTCTGGACGGGAGCCGGGGCGGGCGTTTCCGCGGGCTTCGGAGCGGGCGTCTCGGGCTTCGGCTCGGGCTGGGCAGGAGCGGGAACTTCGGCGGCTTCCTTCTTCGGAGCGGCTTCCTTCTTCTGGGCCGCGGAGGATTCGGAACGGCGGGAGCGGGAGGAAGAGGCGGCGGGGACGGATCCCTCGAGCTTCACGAATTCGGTGCAGGCTTTCGGCCACATGGGATTGACCCGGCCGGGCTCGCCCATGCCGACGACGTCGATCCCTTCCCGGCGCAGTCGGACCGCAAGCGGGGAGAAATCGGAGTCGGAGGAGGCGATGACGAAGCAGTCACAGGCCTTTTCGGGATCGGACAGACCGCCCATGAAGATCTCCATCGCGCCGATGACGAGGGCGATATCGGAGCTGTTCTTGTACTTGTTGGGGCGGAGGGTGAAATTGGTGCGGATCGTGTGTTTCAGGATGGGCTCGGCCCAGTCGTTCAGGGCGATACCGGATCCGTAGATCTCGCGGACGGCGACGGTGCCGAGGGATGCCGCGCAGGAAAAGACCCGGTCGGCATAGGAGGGGTCGACGTTCTCTCCGTCGATGAGGACGGCGATTTTTTTGATTTTTTCAGACATAAAGAAGTCCTTTCGGCCTTTTTGGGGTGGGATAATGTAATTTCGGGAAGGGGGAAGCGCGGAAAAAGCCCGGCTCTCCGATTTGCGGATTCCGATTGACGCGCCGCCGGTTTTCGTGTATAATGGGGGAAAGACCCGAATCCATTCGGAAACCGGAGGAAAGAATCATGTCGAACATCTTCAACATCCTCGATTTCGGCGCGCTGCCGGACGGGGAAACCGACTCCACCGCGGCGATCCAGACCGCTCTTGACCGCGCGGGCGAATGCATGGGCGAAGTCGTCGTTCCGCCGGGGATCTACAAAACCGGGCGGCTCGTCATGCGTCCGCAGACCAAGCTGTCGGGGACCTCGTCGTGGCTCTTCGGCGGGTACGGGGGATCGATTTTCCGCATGAACACCGCGGACACGGACTGCATGATCGACGTCACCGGGGCCTTCGGCGTCCAGATCTCCGGCATGAACCTCGAAGGAATGAGGCTCGGCCAGGGGATCCACGGGGTGAAGCTGTACTGGCCGGTCTACAACGGCGGCGGGAAGGAAGACACCCCGACGATCGACGACTGCAAGATCGGGCATTTCACGGGGGACGGCGTGCACCTCGAACATATATGGTGCTTCTCCGTCCGCCACAGCATGCTCTGCTTCAACGCGGGCGCAGGGCTCTACATCGACGGCTGGGACGGCTTCATCCTCGACAACTGGTTCTCCGGCAACGGGAACGGCGGGATCCTCGGCGGTCCGGTGTGCTGTTCCGTCACGACGACGGGGAACCGGGTGGAGTGGAACCGGGTGGGCGGCTTCGTGATCCCCGCCGGCAACACCATGAACATCACCGGAAATTATTTCGACCGAAGCGGAGGCCCGGCTCTGAAGCTCGGCGCGGCGAACGGGGGCATGGAATCCGTGACCGTCACCGGAAACCTCATCAACCGCAGCGGCAAGCCCGGCCCGGGACTGGACACGGAGGAGGAAAACTCCCATGTCCTCATGGAGAAATGCGTCAACGTGACCTTCACGGGGAACACGCTCAGACGCGGACGGGACGACAACGGGCAGGGAGCGTGGAGCCCGGATATCTGCATGGTGATCCGGGACTGCGATTACTGCGTCTTCGCCGAAAACGCGATGCACCACGGCTCGATGAAGGAAAAGATCCGCTGGGACGGAAAGGGGAACTGCCGCTTCGAAGGCAACCTCGGAGAACCCGTGGGAGAGGAATGATTTCCGCCCTTCCCACGCTATTATACAGGAAAAAAGCCCCAATGTCAAGGCTGAGTTGAAAAGGACGGCATTTCCCGGGAAGGGGGTGCCGGGAGCGGAATGTGGGAGGGACGCATGGGAAAAGGTTTTTGGATCCATCGCTTCAAAGTCGCGGTGGACTGCTCGGACATACGGGGCGAGGGGCCGGAAGAGATCTTTTCCGACCGGGGGATGCTGGCTTTGCCGGAGTCCTACCGGGAGACGGATACGCCCCTGCGGCTGGTGATCTGCTGTCACGGAGCCGGGGGCACGGTGTCGGCGGAGGGCTCCCAGACGGAGGATCAGGTCATCGCAAAATACCTGCTCGCCAACGGATACGCCGTCATGGACGTGAACGGCCTGCCGGAGGAATTCGCCGCCCGGGAAGGGATCGACATCCGCAACAATATCGGCAGTCCCATAGCAGTCGAAAGCTATGTCCGGGCCTATCACGCCTGCGTCCGGGATTTCAACCTGTCCCGGGAGGTGTTCGTCCACGGTGCGTCGATGGGCGGGATCAGCAGCACGAACCTCGTCCTATCCGGCTGTATCCCGGTGATCGCCCAGACCGGGTACTGCCCCGTCCTCGACACATGGAACCAGATCTTTCTGCACCCCTGGTCCGACGGACTTCCGAAAACCGCCCTCGGGAAGCTGTACGGCTTTGAAAAGGACGGGGCCGGAGAATACGTCTACGACGAAGAACGCCTCGCGGGATTCAATCCGATGGCCCGGTGTGCCGCCGTCGGGGAGAGGGAAATCCTCCCCTATCCCGTGCCGGTGAAATTCTGGCAGTGCGAGGACGATCCCACGGTTTCCGTCTCCATCACGAAGCGGTTCGTCCGGGCCGTTCGGAACGCGGGAGGCATCGCGTATCTGCGCACCTTCCCCGCCGGAGGCCACGAACCCCAGGATTACGGCGATTTCGTCGAGGCTCCCAGCGGAAACACCTTCCTCGGCGACGAAACGCTGAAGATCCGCCCGGCGGTGGAAGAGACCTTCCGGTGGATCAAACGGTTTGACTGAGCCCCCGGAGCGGCGCGGGGAGAAGGAACAGCCGCCGACACAAATCCGATCCAATGATCCCATGAAAAAAGCCTCTGAGCCCTTCAAGCCCGGAGGCGTTTTTCTGTCAGCGGAGCCGCCGTTGCATCCAAGTACGTTTCATACTATGCACGCTCTAAAAAGCTAACTATATGGGTTTTGATCGCAAGATGTAGGATGCGAACGACGGGGTGGGAATGCCATATATCCAAACATGACACGGGCCATCCCACCCCCGAGAATCCCCTTTGGGAATTCTCGCTGACGTCAGCCGGAACATTGAACTCGCGTGCGATAACTCTGATAAGGTTGGATGACTAAATTGGTGTGCCAAGGTTTCGACTGTACGTTATTGATGTAGCCTATCCCTTTCCCATTCAGAAGTTCTTGCCAGGCTTCTTTACAAAGAAGCCGCGTAACTCCTTAAACGGGATAGGATGTCATTTCACCTCGAGACGGTCTCCGCGATCCGCGAGCTCCACAAAAAACGGATGCTCCTGTCCGGAGGCGTTCGGCGAGTGGAAGGTCAGGATCACCCTGTTTTCCGCGCGGAAGATCATCCCGTGGCCGCCGTCCTTCGTATAGAGCGGTGGGAGATGCTCGAAATCCGTCCCCAGCTTCCCGTCCCTGAATCTCACGGCAAGCTCGACGTAACTCCCGCCGATGAACGAGGACCAGATCAGGAAGAGCGTTCCGGAATCTGAGCGGTACAGGAACGGACCGTCCGTGACATAGTTCATCCCGCCGCCGAAGGGGATCGCCTCGGCTGTGCCGGATTCGGACGCCCGGAACAGCAGCGCCGGTCCGCTCACCGCCCGTTTCAGATCCGCGCTCAGTTCCTCATAACAGATCGTGCCGTCCGAGATCTGGGTGTGTTCGTGGCAGAAAACCAGATAAGGCCTGCCGTCTTCGCCCACGTGGAGCGTCCCGTCCAGACATTCCCATCCGGCGGGAGTCAGCGCGCCCTCGCCGTGGGGAACAAAGGGACCGAGGGGGCTTTCGGAGCGGAGGACATAGGTCGCGTGCAGACCGTCCTCGCGGGTGAAGGTGGCGAACATGTAATACGCGTCCCCATAGACGTGAACCTCCGGCGCCCAGTTGACGCCCCGGTTCATCCCGTACCGGACGGAGTCGAAGCAGGGGATCGGATCGCTCCACGTCACAAGATCGGCGGAGGTGTAGACGTCGAAGCCGCCCGTCTGCGTCCCGAAGTTTGCGGCGCGGGTGCCGTACAGATAGTAAATGCCGTCCCGGACCAGAACGAAGGGGTCGCGGATGTTGATTTCAGCGCAGGTCATGATGAAACTCCTCTCAGTTATACCATGCTGAGGACAGTATAGCATTGATCCGCCCGGATTGCAAGAGGTTTTGCGCGTCGGACCGGGGCGGAGGACGGACCTTTTCTCCGAGACGGAAAAAAACTCTGACCGGCTCCCTCTGCGGAATCGGTCAGAGTCCTGTTCGGTCAAAAGTCCCCGCCATGCCGCGGAGGGGAGGAGAAACCCGCTCAGATCTTTTCGAGGATCAGCTTGGCGCAGTCGATCTGGTTCGGGATCACGCCGTTTTCGTCCTTGACTCTCCAGATATCGGGGGTGATCTCGTCGACGACGTAGACCTTTCCGTCCTCGTCGTAGCCGATCTCGATCTTGAAGTCGATGAGCTTCAGTCCCATCGCCGCGAGTTCCCGCTTCAGGACTTCGCCCACCTGCTCCACGAGACGCAGACCTTCGTCGTACATGCCGGGCTTCATCATGCCCTTCATCAGGCAGAGGCGTTCGGTGATCAGGGGATCTCCCTGCTCGTCGTCCTTCAGGGTGACTTCCTTGTACGGGGGATCGAAGGGGAGGCCTTCCGGCAGGGTGAAACGGCGGCACATGCTGCCCGCGGTGTAATAACGCAGCACGAACTCCAGCTTCGGAACCGTGAGCTTGCGCACCTGCATCAGGCAGTTGTCGATATCGGCGCCGAGATAGTGGGTGGGGATGCCGTTCTTCTCCATGATCTCGAAGAAGTATTTCGAGATGCGGAGGCCGATCTTGCCCTTGCCTTCCACGCTGCCGCCGACGGTGTTGTAGCCGGGGTCGAACATGCCGTTCTCGCCGGTAGCGGTGTCTTTGAACAGGAGGTTCACAACGCCCGTCGCTTCGTCGAGCAGGACCGTCTTGGTTTTGCCGTCGTATAGAGTCTTCATGTAGGAGAATTCCTTTCTGCACTGGATGGAGGTATTATAGCACGTTCCGGACCGAAATGCAATCACTTTGCCCGGAAAAAATTTAGAAAAAGAGGTCGGCGCCTCTGCATCCCGCGGGGCAAAATCTTCCGAAAAGCTCCCCGGATACCCTTGACGGCCGGGGCGGAGCGTGTTATACTGTCGGTATAGATCGAAACGGGCAGAGGACGTTATGATGGCAAAAAGTCGAGTGAAGAGGTTTTTGATCGCGTTCTTTGCGGTCGTGCTCATGAGCGGCTGCGGATTCCGCACGGCGGACCACCCGGAGACAGGGGACGACGTGCCCGCTCCCGCCGCCGAAACGGTCCCGGCCGAACCGGAATCGGAAACCGAGCCGGAGCCCGAACCCGAGCCGGAGCCAGTCCCCGCCGACACGGATGAAACGGTCCCCGCTCCGAAGCCCGAGACGGTCCCCCCGATCGAGGCCCCGGAGCCCGATCTGCCCGAGACCGAACCGGAACCCGAAGAGGCCGCGCCCTCCGACGACCCCGGGACCGAGGAGATCGACCCTCCCGCTGCGGAAGACGAGCCGGAGGAAGAACCCGAACCGGAGGAAGAGACCGAGCCCCCCGAGGAGACCAACATCGCGGGCGTTCCCATGTCGCAGGTCCTTCTTCTCCGGGAGCGGGATGAGAAGGCAAAAAAGGCCGAGGAGGAGAAGAAAGCCGCCGAAGCCGCGAAATTCGGACCTCACAGTTATTTCGACGGAATGGCCTGCACGGCGGCGGAACAGAAAAAACGCCCCGTCGCCATCATGCTGAACAATCTGAAGCTCCAGCTCCCCCAGTACGGCCTCGACTACGGCCAGATCTTCTACGAGTGCGTGACCGAGGGCTCCATCACCCGGCTGATGATGGTGACGTCGAAATACGAGAACATGCCGACGGTCGGATCCATCCGCTCTTCCCGGGAGATCTTTGTCGACAGCGTGCCGGACTACGACGCGATCTTCGTCCACGCGGGCGGAAGTCCCGGAGCCTACAACGAGATCGCGGCTCTCGCGCTGAGCAACCTCGACGGCGCGAACATGTACCTCCCCTCCACCTATTTCCGCGATCAGTGGAGGCTGAACAACCTCGGCCTGGAGCACAGCCTCATGACGAACGGAGCCGGGATCGTCTCCGGGATCGAATTCAAGGGCTACCGGACGACCCTGAAAGACGGCTACACGCCCCCCTTCACCTTCTACGATCCGACGGAGAACCACCTCACGGGCGGAAGCGCCGCTCCCCATGTTCGGCTCTGGTCGACGCCGATCCAGACGGTCGATTTCGTGTACGACGCGGCGACGGGGCAGTATCTCAGATATCACTTCAACGGGACCGCCCACACAGACGGCAATACCGGCGGCCAGATCGCCGTGAAGAACGTGATCGTCCTCTATATGGACATCGGCGTCATTCCGGGGGACGAGGCCAGCCGCGTTGCCGTGACGAATGTCGGGAGCGGAACCGGGTATTATATGACCAACGGACAGGCGAAGACGATCTCCTGGTCCCGCGCCAGCATCTACGACACGACCCATTACAGCTACCCGGACGGAAGCCCGCTGATCCTGAACGCCGGAAAGACCTTCATCTGTATCGTGGAAAAGGGCGCGGGGATCGACTTCAACTACGCCTGGTGAGGCCGCGGAACGCCCATATAAAGAATTCCCCCATATTCCCACAAAACCGCCTGAATGCGGGCTTTTCCGGGGATACGGGGGATTTTCGGTTCTACCGGTGCCGATGCTGTCTCGGTGTTTGTGTACGAACCGATCCCGCATACTGTGCCCGTTCGCTGCGCCGAAGGTTTTCCTGCATGCGGCCGGGGCAGACGCCTGTTGACTTTTCGGCCGTTGTGGGGTATAATCGTCTCAGAAAAACAAGCGGAAAACGGACTCTCTGCGAAAAGGAACGCGCCATGAAAGAAAAAACGCATCATCTGATCCCGACCTTTCACCACGACATCGCCTATCTCCGGCCGGAATCCTGGTATACGGAGACGGCGGACCGGATTCTCGACAAGGCCCTGTCCATCCTCTGCGAAAACGGGGACTATACCTATACCGTGGAGCAGGCGTATTTCTTCGAGCACTACTGGAATTCCCGGCCGGAAAAACGGGAGATCCTGAAATCCCTCGCCGCCCGGGGACAGCTTCACTTCGCCCCGGGATTCTACGCGGTGCCGGACATGTCCATGCCCTCCGGGGAAAGTCTGTTCCAGCAGGCGTATTACGGGAAGAAGATCCTTTCGGAGACGGTGGGGATCGTGCCGAAGACCGCCTATATCGCGGACTGCTGGGGCCATTCCGCCGCCCTGCCCCAGATCCTGACCCAGTGCGGCTACACGGGATATGTGTTCAGCCGCTGCATGGAAAGATCCCTGAACGTGGAGAATTTCCGCTGGAAGGGACTCGACGGGACGGAGCTGAACACCCACTGGATGGGGACGGCCTACGCGGGGATCTCCTTCCCGGACGGGGAAAAGGCCAACGCGGAGGAACTGAGCTGGGAAAACGCCACCGCCGGGGGGATCCGCTCCCTGACGCAGCGCAACGCCGTTTTCTGCGGGGACGACGCCCAGATCATCCCCGTGGGAGGGGACATGCGCATGCCATCCGCCGCCGCTCCCGCCATCGTCCGGGACCTGAACGCCTCGGGGATCCTGCCTTCCCTCCGCTTCTCTTCCTTCGAGGAGGCCTTCGGCGATATCGACTTTTCCGAAAAGCCCGTCTATGAAGGGGAGTTCGTCTCCGCGCTCAAGGGCTCTTTCGCCGCGAATATCCAGATCAAGCAGGCCAACCGGAGACTGGAAAATCTGCTGTACGCGCTGGAAGTCCTCTCCGTTCTCCGGGACCGGGACGCCGATTTCTCGGGACCGTGGAAAGCCGTTCTGAAAAACCAGTTCCACGACATCCTCTGCGGGACGGTCTGCGACGGGGCCCTCGTGCAGGCGGAGGAGGAATACGCCCGGGCGGAGGAGGAGCTCGGACGGATCCGGGATCGGATCGCGGGCGGGGAGGGAAGACGGTTCAACACCCTGAACTTCCCCGCGGACGGGATCTGCCGGCGGGGAGACGAAACGATCGCGTACCATGCGGAGGGATTCGCGGCAGCGGAGGAAAAGCGGCTGACGGGAGAGGCGATCCCCCTTCCGTGCACCTTTGAAAACGGATTCTACCGTGCCGAGATCGACGCGAGGGGCTTCATCGTGACCCTGACGGAGAAGAAGAGCGGCGCAGTCCTCGTAAACCGTCCCTCCGTGCCCTTCGGCAGCCTCCAGATGCAGGCGGACAACGGGGACAACTGGGTGGAATTCGAATATCCCTGGGAAGAAGACCACGTGCACTATTCCGTGAACGTGCCGGATCCATACGACAGACGGTCCCTGCCGGCCCATCCGAAGGTACAGCTGGCGGCGGACGGGGTCGAGAGCGCGGAGGCGGTGTCCTTCGGGGAAGAGGGCCTGCGGATCGTGCAGAAGGGGCGTCTCCGCTACTGGATCAGCGAGGTCCCCTTCACGACGGAGATCACCTTTGCGAAAAACACCGCCCGCATCTCCTACCGCACGGAGTTTGCCAACCGTACGAAGCACATCCGTCTCAGAGCCGCTTTCCCGGTGCTGTGCGCGGAGTCGGTCCGCCATCAGATCCCATACGGAATCGCCGAGCGGGGGGAAGGGGTCCAGCCCGTGCAGATGTTTCTGGACGCCGCTTCCCGGGAAGGGTCCGGCATCGCGCTGATCAACAAAGGCCTGCCCCAGAACAACTGCGAGGACGGGATCATGATGGTGACGCTGTTCCGCTCCGCGGCGATGGAATACAAGTGCGAAAGCTCCCTGAGCTTCAACGAGGGGCGGAGCTTTACAGCGGAATATGCCATTCTGCCCCACGGCCCCGGATGCGACGGGATGCTCTGGGAGAACGCTTTGCAGTTCAACACCCCCCTGATCGAAACGGGGGATACCGTCCCGTCGGGCTGGATGGTGGAAGGCGCTTTCATCTCCGCCATGCGAAAGATCGGCGAAGACGTCTTCCTGCGGCTCTATACGGGCACCGGGGAAGGGAAGAGCGCGAAGATCCGCGTCCCCGGGACCTTCGGATCCTATGCCCTGACGGACGGGCTGGCGGAACCGCTGGAACCCGTGGAATGGAAGCCCGCCCGGGGGGAGATCTCGCTTGCGATGAAACCCTGGCAGATCGTCGGTCTGCGGCTGCGGGCGGCAGGTCCCGACATCCGCTGAGACCGCCGCACAAAACATATCATTTTGGAGGATTGAAAAAATGCCGGTAAAACTGGGAGTTCTCGGATTTGCGCACGGTCACGTGTTCGCTTACGGAGGGAAATGGGCTGAGGATCCCTCCCTCGGCATCGAATTCACAAAGGGCTGGGACTGGGATCCCGTCCGGAAGGCTGACGGCTGCGCGAAGCTGAAAATGGAAGAGGCCGCCGACGCCGACGAGGTGCTCCGGTCTTCCGACGCGGTGGTGATCTCGGCGGAGACCGCCTTCCACGCGAAGCTCGTGGAGCTTGCCGCGGCGGCGAAAAAAGATATCGTCTGCTACAAGCCCATGTCCCTCTCGATGCAGGAGGCGGACTGCATGGTCGAAGCGGTGGAAAAAAACGGCGTCCGCTTCACCCTCGCCTATCAGATGCGCATGGATCCGCAGAACATCAAAATTAAAGAGCTCATCGGCTCCGGCGCGATCGGCCCGGTCTACCAGTACCGCCGCCGCCACGGGCTTTCGACCCATCTCTGGGGCAATTTCGCCGATACCTGGCACAACGAGAAGGTCCTGAACCGCGATATCTTCGCCGACGACAGCGCGCATCCGATCGACATGATGAACTGGATCTTCGGGGTGCCGGAAACGGTCATGTGCGAAATGTCCACGATGGACGATCCCCGCATTGCCAACGACAGCGGTTCGGCCCTCTTCAAGTACAAGAACGGCATGATCGCGCAGATCGACTGCAATTTCAGCTCCTGCGCCACCGAGCCGACCACGGAGGTCTACGGGAAGAGGGGGACGATCCTCCAGTATTACGGGGACGCCGTATCCTGCCACGGCATGACCCGCTCCGGCCCCGGCCTGAAATGGATCGTGAACGGGGACAGCGACTGGACGGTCAGCGAGATCGCATCCCCCGCCGTCCACGGATGGAGGATCGCCAACGAGTATCTCATGCTCGGGGAATTTCTTCGCGGAGAGCGCGGCCCGATCTGCTCCGTATACGAGGGTCGGGATTCCCTCCGCATGGTGCTCGCCTGCTATGTCTCCGCCCGGGAAGGCCGAAGAGTCCGCATCGACGATCCCGCGGTTTATCATGTATAAGACACCTCCCCCGCCGAATTGAAGAAGATTTTCTCCCCCGCCGCATTCGAAAAAGATCCGGCGGGGCTTCTTATTCCGGTTTGCCAAAAGACGGAGGAACCTGCCCGGGAGCAGTTTTCCTCCGATCCGCCGCCGCATGCGGGATCCTGCGGGGGGACGACCCGGATTTCGTGTAAAAACCGCACAAAACGCAAAAAATATTTCCGGAAAATTGTTGCGTTTTGTCAGGAACGGTGTTATAATATAATCACTTTTTAACACGGAGGTGAATATAATGCGAGACAAATGGTCATCCAGAGGTACCTTTATTCTGGCGGCGGTCGGCTCCGCTGTCGGCCTGGGCAACGCGTGGCGGTTCCCGGGTCTTGCCGCCAAGCACGGAGGAGGAGCGTTCCTGTTCGTGTATATCCTTGCCATGCTCTGCATCGGCATCCCGCTTTTAATGATGGAGATCGCCATCGGCCGCCGGACCCGTCAGGGAGCTCCGGGAGCCATGCGCGCCGTCAACAAAAAAGGCGAGCACGTCGGCTGGATCGCGGTATCCAACGGCATCGCGATCGCCATCTACTACGCGGTCGTCTTCGCGTGGGTCATTCTAATGTTCGTATTGAGCTTCAAGTTTGCGGGCTTTACCGGTGACACCGAAGCGGCAAGCAAGCTCTGGCTCAGCACGATCAACACCACCGGCACGACCTCCGGCTTCGGGACCGTCTCCTGGCCCGTGCTCGGATGTCTGCTCGTCGCGTGGATCTCCTGCTATCTGTGCATCCGCAACGGTACGTCCAGCGTAGGCAAGGTCGTGAAGTACACCGTGTCCCTTCCCGTTATATGCCTGCTCATCCTCGCGATCCGCGGATTCACGCTGCCCGGCGCAATGGACGGCCTCACGAAGCTGTTCGTGCCCGACTGGACCGCACTCGGCGATTCCACGCTCTGGGTCGACGCCATCGGACAGGTCTTCTATTCGCTCTCCGTCGCCATGGCGATCATGTTCGCCTACGGCTCGTTCGTCGACGACCGGACCAATATCGCAATCGACTGCGTGATCATCGCGGTCTCCGACTTCGTGATCAGCCTTCTGGCGGGCATCGTCATGTTCACCACGATGGCGGGCGTCGGGATGCTCGAGAATATGAGCGCGTCCGGCATCAGCACCGCGTTCATCATCTATCCCCAGGCGATAGTCAGCCTGACGGACGTGCCGTGGATCAACGCGGCCTTCGCGTATGTCTTCTACTTCTGCCTCATCACCCTTGCCATCGACTCCCTGTTCTCCATCGTGGAAGGCTCGTCCACCGCGATCGCCGACAGGTTCGGCCTCGACAAGAAGAAGACCACCATGATCCTCTGCCTGATCGAAGGCGTGCTCGGCCTCGTGTTCGTCACCGGCGCGGGTCTTGCCTGCCTCGACATCGTCGACAATTTCGTCAACAGCTATACCCTCATCCTCACCGGCATTTTCGAGGTCATCGTCGTCGGCTGGTGCTTCAGGACCTCGAAGGTGCTGGATCAGATCAACCTGAACACGGGAAAATTCAAGATGCCGAAATGGTGGTTCTATTTTTCCATCAAGTTTGCCGTTCCGGTCATCCTCACCGTCCTGTTCGTGTGGAACATCGTTTCCCTGTTCATCGGCGGCGGGATCTACGGTGCGGGAGACGGATACTCCCTGCTTTCCAACATTATCCTCGGCTGGCTCATCATGGGCCTGAGCCTGATCTCCGGCTTCATCGTCAAGGCCATTGCAAAGGCCCGGAAGACTGACGCGGAGAAAGACGTCGGCTGGGACGATATCGGGGAATAAGCCCCGCGCGGCCGATGGAAACAGGCTGACGCCCCGCGATCCTTCGGACACCCCAAAAAAGAAAACGGACCGGACAGCATGGATGTGTGTTGTCCGGTTTCTGTATGTGTGCCGGGGTCGGCCGGGGATTTGTTAGTTGAGTTTATTGTGCGTCCAGTTTTTACAGCATACTTGACAATAGGAGAAGAAGCCGGGCTCAAGCGCGATTATTTCATCGGGATAGCTGGTTATCGCAGTAGGCCAATCGTAATTACTCCAGTCACAGTATTTGCAGGATTGCTGATGAATCTTTCCGGTTTCTGTGTTTACGAAGAATATGACCCTGTTGTCGCTGTCACGCAGCGGAACACCCGCATACCAAGACTGGAGATAACTGTCCACAGATTGATATGATCTTGTAACGCTTGTGTCGGGCACATAAGCAGTGTTTATTTTCTTTATACTATAAATAGTGTTGCGGAAGGTATCGTCGTAACAATATTGTGTGTTATCTGAGTATCCACAAGATATGGTAACCCAGTGATTATTCTCTTCTGATGGGAACATCAAAATATAACCTGATAATAAGCGATCAGATAGGATATAGCGAAAACTCCAGAGCACACCTTTGATATCCGCAGTTTCGATGATTTCAGTTTTCAATAATTCAAAGTCGTGACTTCCAGACGATTCCATCCCTGAAAAGAAAGATTGAATCACACTATTTCTCTCTGCGTCCGTATCGAGCCAATAAAAACCGACGGGGTCATTTTGATCAACATTAGAGCGTGCGTATAACATTGCAACCTTACCATTGGTTTCAGCATAAGATCTGTAATAATCAACTGAGTAATCCTGTATCCAAAAATCAGGTGCTTGAAATTGATAGAGCCCAACTGTTATTGTATTATTCGAATAACTGCTTCGCTGAGGGCGATTGATATTGTTTATTCCTCCGACGCTTTGAGGAACTTCTTTTGTGGGAATGCTGTTGGAGAGCACAATTATGGACGAACGGGAATTGTTGTCATAAGTATAAGAACCGTATTTTTTCAATTCGTTGAAATAAATCGCCATCCGGTTATCCACATTGAACGCTTGCACCTGAACACCATCAAGCTCAACTGTAATGTCGCTCTGGTATACATCCATAACACGCGACCCGATCGGAAGACCGCTTGCTTTTGAAGGAACAGAATTAAAAGTTGTTGCCGAAGGGTTCCGAGTTACGGACGATTTGCGGAGATCATTGTTGTACGAGGTCTTGAACCCGTAATTGTTCAGGTCAGAGACAACGACGGCAAGTTTCCCGTCAATGTTATACGCGGGAATTTCCGCTCCGTTAATGTATGCACGGATATCAGTGGAAAGTACCTGTCCGATGACTTGAACAGCATAGCAGGGTATGGCCGTGACCGCAAGCATGACGGCCATGAGCAAAATGGTGATGCTTTTTTTCATCTTTTTTCCTTTCTGAATAATTGATTTTGTGTGTTCGGTTGTCTCCGACAGCACATTTTAAGTACATAGATAGGGATAAAGAAAAAAGTGCGCACAACCGAAGTCATACGCACCGAAAAACGCATAACTCCGCTTGCTGCCACACAAAACTTTTGCACGAATCCAGAGGAAAGTGAAAAGGGGAGAACGCATTTTTACCGTAGTAAAAATCTTTCCCTTGAATTCGCAAAAATATTCAGTTTTGTGTGGCAGTTTCATTCTACCATATTACCGGATCTTTGTCAAGAAATTTCCGGGCATTTATCAAAAAAACCGGCCATCGTTCCGCTCTGCATGAGTATACAAAATTCACTTCCGCCGCGGCACGTTTCCCGTCCCCCAAAAAAGAACACCCCCGAACGCCGTCCGACAGCATCCGGGGGATATTGAAATATATACCGAAAGAGTCCGTCCCCAAATTCACGCTTTCTTCCCGCCCGCGCCTTTTTCCCGAGCAGAAGGACCGCGGCTGCCGCAAGCCCTGCTATGACCGCGCCGGCGCCGATCCCGATCACCGGGAGCAGGGACAGCTTTTTGGCGGATTGTTCCTTTTTCTCCGGCACATCTCCGTGTTTCCGTTGAAATAGTAATCCAGAAGCGGGAACAGCAGATCGCGGTCCTCCTGTCTGGACCCGGATTACATGCGGCAGGGCACGTCGAGAATCATCGCTGTTTCCCGGCCCCGAACACCCGCCATACGCCGTACACGACATAACATCCCGTTTCGCGCATGAGGAACCGGAATTTCGCACCCGCGCTCCGGTACATGCTTGTCTTTGTCGGGGAGGACCGTGCGCTCACGCCGAAATCCGACGCGCAGAGCATGGCCCGCTTCATGTGGAGCGGATCGCTGACGACCAGCGCGGACTGAAATCCCTCCCGCTCCATGATCTCCTTTGCGTAGATGAAATTCTCGTGGGTGTAGCGGGATTTGTCCTCTATGAGCACGTCCTCCCCGGGGATCCCCTCTTTTTCGGTCCATCTTCTCGCGGCTTCCGCGTCCGTGATGGTGTTCCGGGGATCGAGGCCGCCCGTCAGGATGATCTTCGGGACGGTTCCCTCCCGGTATAGCTTCACGGCGTGACGGAGCCGCTCTTCGAACACCGGGGATACCTCCCCCTCCCATGTGCCCGCTCCCAGAACGATCACGCAGTCCGCCTTCCGCGTTTCATCCACGGAGGCATACCGGACGATGGAGAGGGCGATCACGGTGAGCAGGACCGCGGCGGCCGCCAGAACGGAGAAAAGAAGGATCGGGACGAGGGTCCTTTTTTTCATGTCTGCCTCCTTTCCTCCGGATCCCGGACCGCCGGATTGCTCAGTGATACTATTCTTGCTTAGCCGGTACATTGAGCTCGCGAACGATAACTCTGATAAGGTTGGATGACTAAATGGGTGTGCGGGCACAGCCTGAACGAAATGGAGTCAGCCTTGTCCTGCCCCAATTAAAGTTCTTGCCGCTGAACTTGTTCAGCAGGGCTTCATTTCGGGGAAGCCGTGTAACTCCTTTGCAGAGTGTATCAGAACTGGAAGTAAATGAACGGATTATAGGATCCTGACGCAAGCGCGGCGACGGACAGTGCGAACACCGCGACGGACAGGACGCAGGCCCCCGTTTCGAGAGCCGTCCGGGATCCCGGCGCGAGGGTTTCCCGCTTCTCTGCCAGCCGACGCCCGACGCCGGTCGAGAGCACGATCCCCGCGGCCATGGCGAGGAGGAAGATCACGTTCACGCTGCTGCGCTCGAGGATCATGGACCAGGTCACGGTCCCGCTTCCGAGGCCGTATGCGCCGAACATCGCCCGGATCATCCCGAAGGCGTCCGTCAGCGTCGGGGCGCGGAAGATCACCCATCCGATCACCACGGCGAGCAGGGCGTAGAACCGGTTCAGCACGGGGATCTTCTCGATCGCCTTCCCCCAGAGCAGCTTTTCGAGGATTAGGAGGACTCCGTAATACACGCCCCAGAGAACAAAGGTCCACGCCGCCCCGTGCCAGAGTCCCGTCAGTATCCAGACTACGGCGATGTTGAACACCCACCGCGGCTTCGACACCCGGTTCCCTCCGAGGGGGATGTAGACGTAGTCCCGGAAGAACGAGGACATGGAGATATGCCACCGCCGCCAGAAATCCGTGACGGAGGTTGCCGTGTAGGGATCGTTGAAGTTTTCGAGATAGTGGAAGCCCATCATCCGACCCATGCCGATGGCCATGTCGGAATAGCCGGAGAAGTCGAAATAGATCTGGACGGTGTACGCGAGAGCCCCGACCCAGGCCGCGATCACACCGCAGGAGGATGCCTCGTAGCCGAAGATCCCGTCCGCCGCGACAGCCGCCACATTGGCGATGAGGACCTTCTTCCCGAGTCCGGCGACAAAGCGGCGCAGACCGGCATACACGTCGTCCCGGGTGACCTCCCGCCCGGTGAGCTCTTCTTCCACCGTCTTGTACCGCACGACCGGTCCGGCGATCAGCTGGGGGAACGCGCAGAGGTAGACCATCACGATCCCCGGATTCTTCTGGGCCTTCACCTCGCCCCGGTACACGTCCGCCACGTAGGAGAGGATCTGGAAGGTGTAAAAGCTGATGCCGATGGGGAGCACGATCTCCGGCACGGGCAGATCGAGCTTCGTCAGCAGATTGAAGTTTTCGGCGAAGAATCCCGCGTACTTGAACACGCCGAGCATTCCGAGCAGAAGCACGAGGGACACGACCAGCGAAGCCCGCGCGAGCCCCGGCCTGTTCTGTTCCCGGAACCTGCCGATGGCCAGCCCGCCGCCCCATCCCACGAGGGACGCCGCGAGGATCAGGGGAAGATAGACCACCCGGCCCCAGGCGTAGAAAATCAGAGAGAAGACCAGCAGAAGCGCGTTTCTGAGACTGCGCTTCGGAAGCAGGTAGTACAGCGCGAAAAACAGCGGAAAGAACGCGCAGACGAAAATCAAAGATGAAAACAGCATGTCCGTCCCCTCCCGTCAGTCCAGAACGATGGCGGAGAGCTGATCGTCCCCGTAGATGTCAAACATGATCCGGTCCGAAAACTGTTCGAACAGCACGTCCGTGATCCCGTACTGCTCGATCACGTCGTGGTAGTTCATCCCGGCGTATCCGGTGTAGTACCGGGCGACCGTCGTGTCGAAGGCGCTCCCGAGAAGTTCGACAAATCCCTGGGTGAAGCTGTCGCCGATCACGAGCAGGTTCCGTCCGGTGTGGTTGTCCGGGTAGGTCACCTCGTAGACCTCCGGGAAGAAGACCGCGTAGATGTTCACGTCCGGCGTCACGTATTTCTCCTTCGAGAGCTTCTTGACCTGCTGGTTGAACCTCCAGGGCGGAGAGCACTTGTATTCACCGAGATCGTAGTCGTACACGACGAAGGGATCCCAGAGATCGAGGGTCTGGCAGAGCCGCGCCGCGCTTCCGTAGAACTTGCTGTTCGGGAATTCGACGGGTTCCCCGAGGGCGACGGGTTCGTGCTCCGGGCAGATCATTTTGCAGATCTGGCAGAACCCGAGCCAGCTCCCGTAGGTCGACCAGTGGTGGTCCGTCAGATAGACCCGCTCGACCCGGTCTCTCAGGGTCCCGATCTCCCATTTCTGGGCGGTGATGCACTCGTCGAGGAGGGAGAGGAAGAGGTCGGCGTATTTCTCGGTGGATTCCTCGCCGACGATGACGTCCTCATAGTAGTCGGTGTCCTGCATCCGGGTGAAGAGCATGAAATAGAAATTCACGTCCGGGTCGGCCTCGGCGATGCGGTTGAGCTTTTTCGCCTGCATCGTGACCCGGGCCTCCTTCGATTTGTCCGTCAGGTTGACCGCGGTGTCGAGGAAGGAGGTCTTGAACCCGTCCCCGAATTCGGCGTCGATCCGGTAATAGCGGTGGATCCCGTTGCTCTGGAGGAAGGTGGAGGACACGGAGACCACCTCGTTCCGGGGATCGGCGGGGACCTCGGGTTCGGCGGTTTCGAGCGTATCCGTTCCCTCCGTTCCTTCCTCGCCGGATGAAACCGTGTCGGCCGGCGGGGGCGTTGCGGGAGAATTGTCCGTCGGTTTCTGGACGGTGACCGCCCGCATATCGGCGTACCATTCGGCGGCCGGCGCGTTCAGGGTGTTCGAAGCCTCGCCGTAAGCGAAGACGGTTTCGTAATATCCCGGCATATAGTCGGTGTAGAGATCGGTGAGGGATTTTTTGAGGGAGACCAGCTTATTCAGCGCGCCGTCGAAGGGGGTCCCCTCGTAGAATTCGGCTTCCTCCCCCCTGTTCCCGAGATCGCGGACCTCGAGCACCCCCGCGTCCGAAGCGGCTTTCATGAAGGGCGCGCCGCACAGCAGAACGACGAAGAGCAGCCCGAGGACGGCAAGATACAGTTTTCTGTTCATTTCGTGCTCCTTCCGAAAATCGCGCGCGCACCGGCGCATAGTAGAAACAGACCGACGAGCAGGACCGCGGCCATCCCGACGACGGCTCCCGGCTTTTTCTCCCGGACCGGGTTTTCCGCTTCGGGATCCTCTTCCGGGAAGTCCTCCTCGTCCATTTCTTCAAATTCGTCCGAATCTTCGGATCCGGGTTCCTCCGGCGTCTCGGGCGTTTCCGTTTCCGGTTCGGGCTCCGGTTCTTCCGGTTCCGGCTCCGGGACGGGCGGAGGCGTGTTCGTCTCATAGAGCGTCATGATCTCCGCGTCCGTCAGCGCCCGGGGGAAGAACCAGGTGTCGTCGAGGGCAAGATGGGGCTCGCTCTGCCATCCCTTCTGCTCCGGCGCGTCGTTGCCGATGAGGGTCAGCGGGAGGGTCTGGATGCCGTACATCCCGTCGAAAAACTCCCCGTTGACGTACACCGACGTCAGTTCCATGTCCCCGTCGTAGACGTAGGTGAGCATCGTCCAGGTGTCCAGCGGGATCGTATAGGGCACGGATTTGTCGACGACGCCGTTCATCGTGGCCCCGACCATCCCGTTGTCCTGGATCACCCGCAGGGACCCCGTCATGCTGGAGCAGAGGAAGACGTGGGCTCCGAAGGTCTCCGGCTTCACCCAGAAACTCGCGGTCCACGCATCCCCCTCGTAGTCGTCGCAGAGGAGTTCCACCGCCTCCGCATCCGTCTCGAAGTGAATCGCCCCGTTCGGCGTTCCGTCCCGTCCTTCGACGAAGCCGGGATCGCCCCGGAGTTTTCCGCTCATCACGCCCGACGCTTCCTCCGCGTTCCCGTCGAAGGGGAACCAGAGCCCGCCCGCCGGGATATCGACCGCCTGCGTCCGAAGAGCGGCGGACACCGGAAGCGCGGCGAAGAGCAGAACCAGAAGGAAAACGAACAGGGCGGCAATCTGTTTTTTCATCGTGACCTCCCACAGCTGTCTGCGGAAATCCGGCGACGGACACGATCCGCGCTTTCTTCCGCTTTTCCTTCCCAATTATAGCATCATCCGCCCGGGGTGTCAACGGATCGGGGGGATTTTTGCGGGAGAGAAAGGAATTGCCGCGGGACCTGATCCGGGAATAAAGGATCCCCCGCGAGACCTGCGTTTCGGCCCTGCGGGGGAGGAAACAATCAAATAAAGTAGCATCCATCCAATACTTCTCTATATTCTATATTATATCTATCTTCGAATAGAAATAAGTCTTCTCGTCCTAATGAAAGGATTACCGGTGAATCAACCAATTTGTCTTTTGAGATTGGAACCTTTGAGGTACTAAGAAGTTGGGGCTTTTTATATAGATGATTCCAATCGTCCGATAAGAATGGAGGGAAAAACATACGGGTTAAGTCACCTCTTTCACGATATTGGACAGATGGGTTTTGCCCTTCCTTTATATCAAACTCTGTCCTAAATCGAATAATAAAGAATTGTCCTAATTTGATTCGAGGAAAAGAATCTCCCCTCCAAAAAACGGGTTTTCCTGAAGGAATGAATTGAGGATCATTAAACATTGGTATTGCTTTTGATATATATTCGTCTGCGTCATCAGATCCATACTCTTCACCCAAGAGGATGTTGCTGTATTGAATGAATCCAAACCCTTTATGATCTCGTTCCCATAGAGAAGATATTTCCTTTGCTGAATCGTTGGAATAATTATTTGTAATGTCTGATAGAACTGATTCATAAAACGCTTGATATCCATTTGACATATTGTGGACGACTATGTTGATTGAGTCTCCATAATTAATCTGATTATATGTAAAGACTGTTGAAAAGACTGTGGGCTCTCCATCGCTCATTCTTAACTTGACTCTTTTGAGATCTTCAGAGATTTCCAAGATTTCTGCTTTTTCATCCGAAAACTCAACGTAAGATCCTTTTCTCAAAAACAATTCATTATTTTTTTCACCCCAATAGTTATGGGAGATATAATCTAATACAGATACAAGTATGATGATATAATCATTATATGCTGATTGAATTGCCGAGTAACAACATTGACTCCATTTCAGAGTTCCACCTTTCGAGGCGAACAAATCGTTGATACCCTCACAGACTCTGTAAATGCCGCCTGTAGTAAAAAAATTGAAAATATCCCTCGGCTTTTTGAACTTATTACGATGCCTTAAAACAGCTATTTTCACATGTAGGATCAAATGCTCAATTGCCGTACAATATATCAAACGATCTTTCTTTTGCCATTCATACGGCTGCGTGGATGCTTCCGGGTATGATGATAGATTGGCTCCTTTGTCTTCATCCATGTGGTGGCAGTATAGCCCCTCTTTTGTGCGTGATATTTTTTGGTTTTTGCTCTTTGAGGTTGGACTGGGAAAATAGTCTCCTATTGCTTCTCCATATTTATGCTTTAGATAGGAACACAATTCGTAGTATGTTAGACCAATTTCGTATTTCAATTCAGATGATTCCATTATTAATACCCAAAATCATTTATCTCTTCCGGTTCAGATACTTGTCCAGATCTTCGCGGATCTTGTCGGGGATCGTGCGGGAGACGGGACATTCGGCGGCGTCGGCCATGAAGGAGGTGAAGGCGGAGACAAAATCCCCGTCGTCCCGCAGCTGTTCGTCGGAGAGCAGGGCCATCGTGTCGTAGCGGCAGTGGATGTTGCTCTGCCCGGACGGCGCCGAGCGGGCGAAGGACAGGGCGGGGACTCCGTGATCCGCGAAGGGCGTGGAGTCGCTGGAATACACCCCACCCCGGGCGTCGATCTGCCATCCGCGCTGAACGGCGAAGTATTTGATGAAGGAGACAAGGGCCTCCTCCGCGCTGACGCAGGCGATGAACTTCCCCATGACGGTCCCGATCATGTCGATATTGACGTTCAGCGCGACTTTTTTGAGATCCTCCTCATGGGCGGCGGTATAGGCTTTCGAGCCCAGCAGACCCCGCTCCTCGCTCCCGCAGAAGACGAACCGGAGGCCGTACTCGTGGGGAGCCGTCCCGCGGAGCTTGTCCATCACCTCGAGGAGGCCGATGCACCCGGACATATTGTCATACGCGCCGCGGGAGAGGGGGACCGAGTCGTAGTGCGCCGTCAGAACGATCCATTCGTCCCGCTTTCCGGGGATCTCGGCCACGACGTTGCGGCTCTCGCCTTCGAATTCCTCCTCGTCCACCGCGATCTTCACGGTCTTCGGGCGGAGCTTCACCAGTTTCGGCGCGTCCTTCGCGTGGATGTTCACGGCGAGGGTCTTTCTCCCCTCCGCGACGAATCCCCTCAGTTCCTTGTCGTCGATGTCCCGGTCCGGGAAATCCACGTTGCCGTTGTAGGTGATGAACCCGAGAGCCCCGCTGTCGCAGAGGTCCTGATACCCGAAGTGCCTCAGCCCCCCGTCGATCATCACGATCTTTCCCTTCGCGAGCTTCAGCGAGACCGGATCCTGGGAGGGGAGGTAGAGGAAGGGAGCCTCGATCTCGCCGCTTCCGCAGTTCCGGTAGCCGAGGCAGGGGATCTCCACCCCGTCCGCCGTCAGCGAAGCGGATCTCACCGCCGCCATCTGGACGGGGAAGGGTTCGAGCCATGCCGCGGCCCCCATTTTCTCCGCCTCCGCTTTCAGGTATTCCGCCGCTCTCAGCTCTTCCGCCGATCCGCCCGTGCGGACATAGTCCGTGTCCTTCAAAATCTGCCGGATGTGTTTCAGATTCATAGCCGCCTCCGTGTATGGGTTGAATATTGATCTGTATGCTTTCTGGCCGCGCGAAAAGGGGGTCTCAGCTTCCGACGAACAGCAGGGGGATCTCCTTCCCCTCGCCGACATACGCCCGGGCGGACAGGGGTTCGAAGTCCGTCTTCACGGCGATCTCCTCCCCGGGTCCCACCGGTCCGTCAAACCGCGCCTCCACGCCGTCCCCTTCGATCACACAGGACGCGAGCGGTGAGGCCGTGGGATTGGTGAGGGTGAGACCGTCCGGATCCCGGTACGCGGCGGCGAAGGCTCCCTCCCGGAAGAGGCAGATCCCCGCGATCCCGCCGACCCGTCCCGCGGCTTCGATATCCCGGCGCAGGCTTTCCGCACACCCGCCCTCGTAGGCCTGTACGCCGACCAGCGTCGGAACGCCGTACCGGAGCGTCCCCCCGGCGACCTCTTCCATCCAGTCCCCGCCTTTTCCGTAGGCTTTGGAATAGGCCATCGGGAGGAAGAGATCCGCGAGGCCCGCGAGGTCGGCGTAATTCTGCCCGTAGTGCAGATCGGAAAACGCCCGGTCGTCGTATGCCCCTTCGGGCATCAGGGCCATGCTGACCGTCAGATCGGACCTCACCCCCCGCGCCGCCTCCGTCAGAGCCTTCGCGAAGTGGAAAACGTCCCCCCGCCGGACCTCCGAGAGCTTGACCGCGTCAAAATCCCCCTCCCGGAACGCCCGGAAGATCGACTCCTTGTCCGGGGGATCCCCGTAAAAAGTCTTCTGCATCAGCCCGTCGATGTGCCCGAGATCGATCCCCGCGGCCGCATAGCGTTTTCTGTCCTCTTCGCTCCAGCCGAAGGCCAGGTGATTGTAGCGGATGTAGTCGAAATGCACCCCGTCCACCGGGTACTCCCGGAGCATGGAAGAAATCAGGGACTGCATATACGCGATATACCCCCCGTTCCGCACGCTCACGATCCCGCGGTTCCGCCCGTCCCGGTAGTGGCAGAGGCCGGAGGCGGGATTTTCATTTTTATACCTTTCGTCCGAGGCCGAGGTGAACCACGCGTGCAGGCGGATCCCCCGCTTGTGCGCCGCGCCGAGGGCTTCTCCCAGAAGATCCCGCCCCTCGGTCATGGGATGGGGGGAGGGAAAGGCAGTTGTCCCCGCCAGACCCTTCGTGAGGAAAAACACGTCCGTCACGCCCATCCGCCGGCAGTCGTCGAAGACCGCTTCCGTCTTCCTTCTCTTCATACTCTCGGGCCACATCCATACGCCGGTCATTTTTTCACCCTCCGTCCGGTTCGTTCTGTTTTCATTCCTGCTCTTCCGTGGGGACCCGTGCCGCCGGGACCAGCTTCGATGCCGGATCCGTGTGCACCGCCTGATCGTCGAAAAAGATATCCGCGTCGAAGGCCTTGAGGATCTCGCTCTTCTGGATCCCCCCGAGGAAGAACGCCTCGTCGATCCGCACGTCCCAGGCTCTCAGCGTCCTCACCACCCGTTCGTGGGCGGGCGCGCTCCGGGCTGTGACAAGGGCGGTGCGGATGGGGCCGGAGTCCTTCGGACAGGAGTTCTGGATCACGGAGATCGTCTTGAGCAGTTTGGCGAAGGGACCCTCGGGGAGCGGCTTTTTCGCGTTCTCCCGCTCGTGCTCCGCGAAGGCTTCGAGTCCCTTTTCCCGATAGATCCGCTCCGCCTCGTCCGAAAAGAGCACGGCGTCCCCGTCGAAGGCGATGCGGATCTGGCGCGATTCCCGGGAGGGATCTATGGGGGGATTGGAGCAGATCAGTCCCGCGGCGAACCCGGCTCCGAGGGCTTCCCGCACGTCCGATTCGTTGGCGGAGAGAAAGAGATCCGTGCGGAAGGGGGCGAGATACGGCGCGATGGAAGCTCCCCCGACGAGGGCGGCGCGGCTGATATCGAGCCCGTAGTGGTGGATCGAGTTGAAGATCCGGAGACTGGTGTCCGCGCTGTTGCGGGAGACGATGATGATCTCGGTCAGATAACTGCCGTTCATGTTCAGGTTGTGCAGGGCTTTCACAAGAGGAAAGGCGGTCCCGGGGCGCAGGATCTCGTTTTCGTGCTCCACCTGATAGGCGGAATAGGCGTCGAGCCCTTCCTCCTCGTAGATCCGGTTTTCTTCTTCGAGATCGAACAGCGCGCGGGACGAGATCCCGACGACGAGCTTGTCATCCAGCGAATAGGGCATGGCGGACCTCCGCATTTTTTCTCATGAGAGTATCATACCACAGAAAAGCCCGCGCTGTCAAGATCCGGGGGGAATTCCCGGTTGACGGAGGGGGCGGGATGTGTTATAATAAGCGCATAAAGTTCCGGTCCCGAAGAAAATCCCGGACCGGAGGCGAGGAGAAGATCATGCTGACACTGGAGATGGCGAAGGAACTGAACGGAACGATGGTGACGGAGGAACATCTCATCCTCCACGCGCTGAACGTGGCGTATTCGATGGGGGCGATGGCAAGGCATTTCGGCGAGGACGAGGAACACTGGCAGGCGATCGGCGTGCTCCACGATTACGACTACGAGAAATACCCCGAGGAGCACCTCGCGCACACGGAGGAACCGCTTCTTGCCGCAGGGGTGGACCCGGAGGACGTGCGGGCGATCATGGCCCACGGCTGGGGGATCTGCTCGGACGTGAAGCCGGAGAGCAATCTCGAAAAGAGCCTCTACACGGTGGACGAACTGACCGGGATCATTCAGGCCGCCGCCCGGATGCGCCCGAACGGGATCACGGACCTCGACGCGAAGAGCTTCATGAAGAAATTCAAGGACAAAAAGTTTGCCGCGAAATGCGACCGCGCGCTGATTCTGCAGGGCTGCGAAATGCTCGGGATGGACGTGAAGGAAGTCGCCGAGATCTGCATCGAAGGGATGAAGGAGCACGCCGCGGAGATCGGTCTTCTCGGCACCGCCGCGGGGAACTGAAATAACGGCGGATCACGGAAAACGGATCTGTGAGGAGGCAGTCATGACGGAAGATAAGAAAATCGCGGTGGTCACGGGCGGAGGACACGGGATCGGAAAAGCGGCGGCGGAGGCGTTCCGGCGGGAGGGCTATGCCGTCCATATCATCGACGCCGCCCCCGGGGACTGGTTCGTCGGGGACGTCGGGGACCGGGAAACCCTCGAGAAGTTCGCGGAATCGGTGGTCCGGGAGTCCGGCCGGGTGGACGCCCTCGTCAACAATGTCCCGCCGCCGATGAAGGGGATCGACGCCTGCGGATGGGAGGATTTTGAACGCGCCCTGACCGTCGGGGTGACCGCCCCCTTCTATCTGACGAAACTGCTCGCCCCTGTTTTCGCCCCCGGCGCGTCGGTCGTCAATATCTCCTCTTCCCGGGACCGCATGAGCCAGCCCCGGACGGAGAGCTACACCGCGGCGAAAGGGGGGATCTCCGCCCTCACCCACGCACTGGCTGTCAGCCTTGCGGGGAAGGCGCGGGTCAACAGCATCTCCCCCGGCTGGATCGACACGACGGATGCGGAGATCACAGGCCCGGACGCGTACCAGCAGCCCGTCGGAAGAGTCGGGAAGCCGGAGGACATTGCCGAAGCCGTGCTCTTCCTCTGCTCCGACAAAGCCGGATTCATCACCGGAGAAAACCTCTGCGTCGACGGCGGCATGACGCGATTGATGATCTACCACGGCGACCACGGCTGGACCCTTGTGTGAGACCAAAAAATAAAGCTCCCCGGAAGCCCTGAAAATAAGGCCTTCGGGGAGTTTTTGCGCAATGGAGGAAACGGGGGATTCGCGATTCAGCCTCCGCCCGGTTCACCCCCGCCCGTCCCCCGGATCGGCGAGGACTTTTTTCTTCCCGTCGGCGCGGAAGGAAAACCGCAGGGCTCCCGTCGGACAGGACCGGACGCACTCGCCGCACCGGATGCACTCCGCGCCGTTCGGATTTCGGACCGGATCGACGCCCATCCCGCAGACCCGCGCGCATTTGCCGCAGTTCACGCAGGAATCCCCGTCGAAGCGGAGCCGGAGAAAGCTGATCTTCTGAAACAGCGCGTAAAAGGCTCCGAGGGGACAGACGTACTTGCAGAAAGGCCGGTGGATGAAGACCGCCGAAACCAGCGCGAGGACCAGGAGGGCGAACTTCCACGCGTAGAGGAAATGCGCGGCCGGACGCAGGGCCTTGTCGAGGAGCAGAAGCGGGATCCCGCCTTCGAGCATCCCCACTGGGCAGATCCACTTGCAGAAATACGGCGCGGAGATCCCGTATTCGTCCCGCAGGATCAGGGGGAAAAGGATCACGAAGACGCCGAGGAAGACGTATTTCAGAACCCGCAGGACCCGGTCGGCCTTCGGCGGGATCTTCAGCTTCGGCGTCGGGATCTTGTACAGCAGTTCCTGGATCAGCCCGAACAGACAGAGCCACCCGCAGACGAACCGCCCGACGAGGATCCCGACGAGAGCCAGCCACCCGAGCACATAGAAGGGGAATTTCGGTTTCCGGGCGGAAAGGGAAGCCTGCGCCGCGCCGATGGGACAGGCTCCGAGGGCTCCGGGACAGGAATAGCAGTTCATCCCGGGGACGCAGAACCGTTTGAGACCGCCCGTGTAGATTTTCCCGGAGAGAAATCCCGCGAAATGCGCGTTCTGGAGGATCCCCCACCCCGCCTGGACCGCCCGCCGGAGAAGATGGAGATTTTTCCGTTCAGCCAATTCCGATGCACTCGAGGCAGATGGCGGCCGCCTTGCGCAGGACCGTTCCCGCCTCTCCGCGCCAGAGCCCGAACGCAAAAGACAGCAAAGCCGCCGCGAGGACGAAGTATTTCAGATTGTTTTTGAGAAACGCCGGCATCTTCCCGCTCCTTTCCGATGGATTTCCGTGAGGCCATTATACCATATTCCCGCCCGCAATGCAAGAAAAACCGTTTCTGAAATCGGAGCGCGGAGACGCTTCCTGTACGGCTTCTGACCGCAAAAAACCCGGCATCCTTTTCGGGGAACGCCGGGCGGATTTTGTTCTCGGGGGTATCAGTACAGCTTTCTCTTGTCGATGACGCGGACGGCCTTGCCTTCGCTGCGGGTGATGGACTTCGGGGCGACGAGGTGGACCTTCGCCGTGATCCCCAGCATGGCGCGGAGGGCGTTCACCAGCTCGTTTTCGCGGCGGGTGATGTCGGCGACGGTGTCGGAGAAGGTCTCCGCCGTCATTTCCACCTGTACGTCGAGGGTGTCGGTGTTGTTCACGCGGTCCACGACGATCTGATAGTTCGCGGGCATCCCCTGATTGAGCAGGACGGTTTCGATCTGGGAGGGGAAGACGTTCACGCCGCGGATGATGAGCATGTCGTCGGAGCGGCCCATCGGCTTGGACATGCGGATGTGGGTCCGGCCGCAGGAGCAGGGCTCGGCGTTCAGCACGCAGATGTCGCGGGTGCGGTAGCGGATCATCGGGAACGCTTCCTTGGTGATCGAAGTGAAGACGAGCTCGCCCTTCGAACCGTAGGGCAGAACCTCTTCCGTCACGGGGTCGATGACCTCCGCGATGAAGTGGTCCTCGTTGATGTGCATCCCCTTCTGCTCGGAGCACTCGAAGGCGACGCCGGGGCCGGAGAGCTCGGTGAGACCGTAAATGTCGAAGGCCTTGAGGCCAAGCTTGGTCTCGATATCGTGCCGCATCTCCTCGGTCCACGCCTCCGCGCCGAAGATCCCGGCCTTCAGCCTGAGCTTGTCCACGAGTCCCGCTTCGATGGCGGATTCGGCAAGATAGGCCGCGTAGGAGGGCGTGCAGCAGAGGATCGTCGCGCCGAGGTCGGTCATGAACTGCAGCTGGCGTTCCGTATTGCCGGAGGACATGGGCAGGGTCAGGCAGCCGACCTTGTGGGATCCGCCGTTCAGGCCGGGACCGCCCGTGAAGAGGCCGTAGCCGTAGCAGACCTGGCAGACGTCCTCGTTCGTGCCGCCGGCCGCCGTGATCGCTCTTGCGCAGCAGTCCTCCCAGAGATTGATGTCGTGCTGGGTGTAGAAGGCAACGACGCGGCGTCCCGTGGTCCCGGAGGTGGACTGGATGCGGACGCACTCGGAGAGGGGACGGGCCAGCAGTCCGTAGGGGTAGGCGTCGCGCAGGTCGGCTTTCGAGAGGAAGGGGAGCTTCGGAAGATCTTCGATCCCGCGGATATCGCCGGGTTCGAGGCCCTTCTCTTCCATCTTCTTCCGGTAGTAGGGCACGTTGTCCCATACGTTCTTCACCTGGGCGACGAGGCGTTCGGACTGGAGCGCGCGGAGCTGTTCCCGCGGCATGGTCTCGATTTCTTTCTGGTAGTAGCGTTCCATTGCGTATTCACCGCTTTCTATAAAAATACGATTCATCGCTGTTCCGGCCGGGGGAGCGGTCCCGTCTCAAAAAGAAAACCACCGGTTCTTTGCATACGGCAAGAAGCGGTGGACCGGAATTTCGCGTCGGTTCAGCGGGACTGAACGGAGGCGGAGATGCGATCCATCGCGCAGGTAAAGGCGAAGTAGAAGCTGTAAGAGGAAATCACGGCGCATCCTCCCCGTCAGGCTGAATCATTATGCGAAGATTATACACCTGTTTTCCCTCCCTGTCAAGGGGAGAAGGGAAAAAAGCTTGCGCGGGGACAAGGATTGTGATATAATGACAAAAAAACCGGAGATCGGAGGAACTCTTTTGAAACTGCTGTATAAAACCCAATTGCCCGCCGCAGCCCCCTCCTGCCATGCCTCCACCCTCTGCCTCGTGCCCGGGGAGAAGGGGGAGCCGGATCGGATGCTCGCCGCATGGTTTGCCGGGACCCGGGAATCGGCGGACGACGTGGAGATCTGGCTGTCCTCGTCGGCACAGGGCCCGGACGGATCGTTCTCCGCCTGGTCCGAACCGGCGCGGATGTCGGCTCCGACGGAGGATGCCTGCTGGAATCCGGTCCTCTGGGCGGAGGGACGGAACGTGACGCTCTTCTTCAAGCGGGCGAAGAGGATCACCCTGTGGAAGACCTTCGTCCGGAGGTCGGAGGACGGGGGGAAGACCTTCGGACCGGAGGCGGAGCTTGTCCCCGGGGACGAATCGGGCGGACGCGGCCCCGTGAAGGACAAGCCGGTGAAGCTTTCGGACGGGACCCTGCTCGCCGGAGCCTCCTGGGAGAGCCCGGACGGGAAGATCTGGCGGGCCTTCTTCGACCGCTCGGAGGACGGGGGCCGCACCTTCGCCCGCACGGAATTCCTGACGCCGGAGGACGGAAAGCGGGTCCGCCTCATCCAGCCCTCCGTCTGGGAAGACCGGGACGGGGTCCACGCCCTGCTCCGCTCGGATTCGGGGCATATCTGGCGCGCGGATTCTTTCGACTGCGGAAAGACGTGGAGCCCCGCGAAGGAGACGGACATGCCGAACAACAACAGCGGCCTCGACGCCGTGTGCCTCCCGGACAACCGCCTCGTCCTCGCCTGCAACCCCGTCGGATCGGACTGGGGCGCGCGGACTCCTCTGTCCCTCTTCGTCTCGGAGAGCGGAGGACAGACGTGGAAGCGGGAACTGGATCTCGCCGCCGGGCCCGGGGAATACTCCTATCCCGCCGTGATCTCCGCCGGGGACCGGATCTATTGCACCTTCACATGGCAGAGAAAGCGGATCTGCTTCTGCGAAGTCGGAATCTGAGATTTCCGCGCCCCGAAAACGTAAATTTTATTTTAACGCCGTGAAAACCGGGTTTTTCCGGTTGATTTTGCCGCGCCTTTGCGGTATAATACCATGAAGGCAACCGCGCCGAAAGGCAGATCAAAACAAAAGGAGACCAATCATTTTATGAGCGACCTCGTTTATTCCAACGAAGTAGAAAACATGTGCTGCGTCGCCAAGGGACCCAACCACGGACCCGCTCCGCTGCCGGAAGAAGGCAAGTGGATCCAGGCGAAGCAGATCGGCGACATTTCCGGCTACACCCACGGTGTCGGCTGGTGCGCTCCCCAGCAGGGCGCCTGCAAGCTGTCCCTCAACGTCAAGGAAGGCATCATCGAAGAAGCTCTCGTCGAGACCATCGGCTGCTCCGGCATGACCCATTCCGCCGCGATGGCCGCCGAGATCCTGCCCGGCAAGACCATCCTCGAAGCCCTCAACACCGACCTCGTGTGCGACGCGATCAACACCGCGATGCGCGAGCTCTTCCTCCAGATCGTCTACGGCCGCACCCAGTCCGCGTTCTCCGAGGGCGGTCTTGTCATCGGAGCAGGCATGGAAGACCTCGGCAAGGGCGAGCGTTCCATGGTCGGCACGATGTACGGCACCAAGGCGAAGGGCGTCCGCTACCTGGAAATGACCGAAGGCTACTGCACGAGAATGGCTCTGGACGAAGACGATCAGGTCATCGGCTACGAGTTCGTATCCCTCGGCAAGATGACCGACTTCATCAAGAAGGGCATGGAGCCGAACGAAGCATACGAGAAGGCCAAGGGCACCTACGGGCGTTTCGCCGAGGCCGCGAAGTATATCGACCCGCGCAAGGAATAATCAGAGGAGGATTGCAAGAGAATGGCACAGTTTGAAGGTTACGAGAGACGCGAGGCGAAGATCCTCGGCGTCCTGAAAGAATACGGCATCTCCTCCATCGACGAGTGCAAAGACATCACGCTGGCGAAGGGCATCGACGTCGACCAGATCGTCCGCAGCACCCAGCCCATCTGCTTCGAGAACGCCGTCTGGGCTTACACCGTCGGCGCGGCCATCGCCATCAAGAAGGGCTGCGTCAAAGCTGCCGACGCGGCTGCCGCCATCGGGATCGGGCTCCAGTCCTTCTGCATCCCCGGATCCGTCGCTGAAAACCGCAAGGTCGGCCTCGGACACGGCAACCTCGGCAAGATGCTCCTCTCCGACGAGACCGAATGCTTCTGCTTCCTCGCCGGTCACGAATCCTTCGCGGCTGCCGAAGGCGCGATCAAAATCGCTCTGAACGCCAACAAGGTCAGAACGAAGCCCCTGCGCGTGATTCTGAACGGCCTCGGCAAGGACGCCGCGATGATCATCTCCCGCATCAACGGCTTCACCTACGTGAAGACCTCCTTCGATCCCTACACCGAGACCGTCACCGTCGTCTCCGAGACTCCCTATTCCAAGGGCCCGAGAGCGGACGTCCGCTGCTACGGCGCGGACAATGTCCCGGAAGGCGTCGCCATCATGAAGCTCGAGAACGTCGGCGTCTCCATCACCGGCAACTCCACCAACCCGACCCGCTTCCAGCATCCCGTCGCCGGGACTTATAAGAAGTGGTGCGTCGAGAACGGCGTGAAGTACTTCTCCGTGGCGTCCGGCGGCGGCACAGGCAGAACCCTGCATCCCGACAACATGGCGGCCGGCCCGTCCTCTTACGGCATGACCGACACCATGGGCAGAATGCACTCCGACGCCCAGTTCGCGGGTTCTTCCTCCGTTCCGGCTCACGTGGAAATGATGGGTCTCATCGGCGCGGGCAACAACCCGATGGTCGGCATGACCGTCGCGGTCGCCGTGGCCGTGGAAGAGGCCATGAAGGCGTAAGGCTCAGAATACGGATTTTGTTCAAGGGGAGGCTCTTTTCGGGGAGTCCTCCCCTTCCGATTTGACGGGGAAAGGGGGAATAAACCGTGGACGCGCCGTTTTACCAGGTCTACCGCACCGCCCGGGCAGGGGAGGGATTTCCTCTCTGGGGCCCGTACCACCTCTCGTGGCTCGCGGGATCGGCCCTGTTCCTCGTCCTTCTGCTGATCGTTTACCGCAGATCCGGGACCCGGGCGAGGCGTGGGATCCTTCTGACTCTCACGGGTCTTTTGACGGCGGACGAGCTCTTCAAGCACGCGATGCTGCTCCTCCTCGGCGAGGAAGGCGCCGACTATCTCCCCCTGCATCTCTGCTCCGTGGGCCTGTTCGTCTGCCTGTGGTATGCCGTGAAACCGGGAGTGCGGGCGGGGGAGCTGCTCTACGCCGTGAGCCTGCCGGGAGCCGCCGTCGCCCTGCTCTTTCCCGGCTGGTCCGATCTGCCCCCGGAGAGCTTTCTCACGGTCCACAGTTTCACCTTCCATCTTCTGCTCGCGGCGATCCCCCTCTGCCTGCTCGTCTCGGGCGAGATCCGGCCCCGGGCGAAAAGACTCTGGTTCTGCGCGGCGTTTCTGCTCGTCACTGCCGTCCCCGTGTGGCTCGTCGACCGGAAATACGGCACGAATTTCTATTTCCTCACCTATCCCGGCCGGGGCAATCCCCTGGAACTCTTCGCCCTCGTCTTCGGCGATCCCGGCTACCAGATTGGCCTCCCCGTCTGCACCGCCCTCCTCTGGCTCGGAATGTACGGCATCCCCGCGCTCATGCGGAGGATCTTCCGTAATACTAATCTCAAACTAAAAGGGTAAACGCGGCTTCTTGAAATGAAGCCCTGCTGAACAAGTTCAGCGGCAAGAACTTTCATGGGGGTATAGGACAAGGCTGCTGCCATTTCGTTTGGTCTGT
>CACZNC010000015.1:0-74697 GCA_902782445.1 uncultured Ruminococcus sp. | reverse complement strand
CGAAGGGGATTCTCGGGGGTGGGATGGATGAAGTCATGTTTGGATAAATGGTATTCCCACCCCGTCGTTCGCATTCTACGGAGAGCGATCAAAACCCATATAGTTAGCTATTTAGAACGAGAATAGTATAAAACACAGAAACACGTATGATTCGAAAATAAAATCAGCCGCCCGGAAGGAACTGAGAAAGTTCGGTCCGAGCGGCCTTTTTGTATTCCGGAAGCTTTACGCTCTCTTTCTCCCCTCGTTCAGGCGGGGAAGACGGGCGGAGGGCAGGGCGGGGGAGAGATCCGGACGGCAGATCCCGACTCTCGCGCCGCACCCGGGACAGACGGTCTCCTCGTCGTGCCAGAGTTCGAAGCTGCGGGGCGTGTCCGGGAGCTTCACCGTGGTCGTCCGCCCGTCGGGCCAGCGGTCTTCGCAGTCGCGCAGTCTTTCGCGGCAGAAGGGACACCGGCAGGGTTTGACGCGGGAGAAAAGGCCCCGTTTTTTCGCAACGAAATGCCAGACGACGGGCCGCTTCAGGGAGATGAACTGCCACGACGGGTTTTCGCTGAGATCGAGAATGAGCCGCCAGTCGTATTCCTCGTTCAGTCCGATCACGTGCTGGTAGGTGACGCCGTCTCTGACGACCGCTTCCTTGAAATAGTGAGTAGAGGGTTTCATCTTCGCTCCTCGCTTTGCCTGTGGGACGGGTTTGCCTGTTCGCCGGGTGAGATTCCGCCGCGCCGGTTCACCGGACGTTCTTGACGACCTTCACCGCCACGCCCTGAATGCGGAAATCCTCCGCGTCGGAGGCCGGGATCACGATGTCGGAAAAGCTCTCGTTCTCGGGACGGAGCACGATGCCCTCCGCGCTCGGGAAATACCGCTTGAGGGTGGTCTCCCCGCCGGTCATGGCGACGACGATCTCGCCGGGCTCCGCCGTGTCCTGACGCCGGATCACCACAAGATCCCCGGGGTCGACGCCCGCGTTCTTCATGGATTCGCCGTCCGCTTCGAGCAGGAAGAAGTCGCCCTCCCCCACCCACGAACGGGGCAGGCTCACGGTCTCGGTGATATCGACGAAGGGGTCGGCCGGGATCCCGCATTTGACGGTGCCGTAGCAGGGGGCGAGGACGCTTTCCCCGATGGTCTTCGAGAAGGCGTTCCGGGTGCCGCGGCGTTCGCCGTATTCGATCTCTCCGTTCTCCTTCATGGTTTTGAGATACCGCTGGACCGTGATGCGCTGGATGCCCGTCCCGGCTTCGATATCCCGGGTGGAGGGTCCGCGTCCGTTTTCGAGATAATAGCTGTTGATGAATTCCCGGATCACGGTGAAGATCTCTTCGTTCTTGCGCCGCATGTCTGCCTCCGAAACTGTTCCTTTATGGTTCGCATACAGTATAGCAGAAAAGGATCCCCCTGTCAAGAGGATCCTTCAACTGTTAATAAATTGTTTAATTTTAGTTCCGGCTTGGTACAGAATCAGCCTTCGTATGCCTCGTACAGCTTATCGATCTTTTTCTCCCAGACCTTCTTGTTGCTCTGGAACTGGCTCATGTAGGTCCCTTCCGCCGCGCCGGAGACGTATGCCGCGAAGGAATCGCTGAACCCGAGATCGTTGTAGTACATGTCCACGAATTCGAGGTAGAGCGAATCCTTGACGAGATCGAGGACCTGGGAGGAGCTTTCGTCCCGGACATACTTGCCCTTGAGGGCGATCTCATAGTATTTCGGGATGATGCTCCGGTTCCCCTCCTCCGACAGGGCTTCGAGGATGAGGGCCGCGTTGTCCGCGCTCTTCGCCGTGGCCGGGACCGCCGAGACCGTGTACCGCCGGAGAATGGTGGTGTAATAGCGGCTCTGGTCCTCATCGTACTTGGGATAGGGCAGGATGCCGAAGTCGACCTCCATGTCGCGCAGGTATTCGATCCCTTCGAGCACCAGTCCCATGAAGAGGTATTTGCCCTCCTTGAAGTGCTCGCGCATCGCAATCTCGGGGTTGACGCCGTCCCCGGTGTAGACCTTGTTCGCGTCGAGGAAGAAATCGCTGTGATAGAAGCGGTTCACCCGGTCCGCCGCGTCCGTTTCGCGCTCCGAGGGCACGGAGAGGATCCGCCGTCCGTCCTCCCCGATCTCCGTGTAGGCGAGCCCGCAGGAGGAGAAGAAGGGCTGGATCGAATTGCCGTAGGCGCACATCCCGTGCTGATCGTCCACGCCGATCGTTCCGTCCCCGTCCAGGTCCTCCGTGGCGGTTTCGGCGAGGGAGATGAGCTTGTCGAGGGTCCATGTCCCTTCCAGCGCGTCGTCGTAGGGGTAGGCGATCCCCCGCGCGTCCATGATCCCCTTGTTGAAGAAGATGACGTTCGCGTTTGAGAAGGAGGAGAGGGCGCAGTCGCCGCAGACCGTCATGACCGTGCCGTTCAGATTGACCCCTTCCGTGTAGGCCGCCACCCACCAGGGCTTCGCGAGGTCGATGTACTGCGCCTCGAGGAGGTTTGCGAACAGGCCTTCCGCGTTGAGGGGCTGGATGATGTTGCTCTGCCCGGTGACGATGTCGTAAGTGGAATCGCCGCCCAGCACGACCCCGCGGATCAGGTTCTGCACGCTGTCCTTGTAGGCCCAGCTGCCGGGCTCCACCGTGTAGGTCAGGAGGCAGTCGAAGCGTTCCTCCGCTGCCCGGTTGCGGTTGTAGACGGCCTCGTCGATCACGTCCCCGTCGAGCTCCGCGTCGAATTCCCGCTTCTGCTCCTCGCGGATGAGGGTGCGGACCGTCAGTCCGCCGAGGGAGACTTCGGGCAGGGAGGCGAAGGGAAGATCTTCTTCGGGGGCTTCGGTTTCAGCCGGCGCCTGATCCTGTGTCGGGGAGACGGCGGGGGAGGGGGTATCTGCCCCGGAGGGCTTCCGTTCCCCGCATCCGGCGAGGGACAGCGTCAAAAGCGCGAGAAGAGCGGACAGTAACCGGATTCTGTTTTTCATGATCTGGAAGTCCTTTCTCTGTTCTGTTGAATCCATTATAGAATAAATCTTCGCTTCTGTCAAGGAGGGCGGGAAAAAAGTGCGGGCCGGGGATTCCTCTTCTTTTCCTCCCTCTCTTGAAAAAATCCTCCGCATCGTGTATAATGTGGTAAACAGACAGGATCCCGATCGTGTTTAATATGTTAAACAGACAGGATCCCGGAAGACGGAAAAAGGAGCGCGCGATGGCGGAAATCCGGATGCTCGACATGAAGACCTGGCCCCGGGCGGAGCACTATCTCCGCTTTACGGAAGAGGCCCCCTGCGCGGTGAATCTGACGGACGAGATCGACGTCACGGACCTGCGCCTGGCCTGCCGCGCCTCGGGGAGTTCCTTCTACCTCGCCGTGCTGTGGCTGGTGTCCGCGGCGGTCAACGCCCACGAGGAGTTCCGCCTCACCGCCGTGGATTCCCCGGATGTTCCCCGACCCATGCCGGGCGTCTGGGATGTGGTGCACCCCGCCCACAACGTCTTTCACGAGGACACGGAGACCTACACCTCCACCTTCACCCTCTTCTCGCCGGATCCCGACGAATTCGCGGCACGGGCGGAGGAGGACATCGCGCGGGCGAAGAGGCTGAAAACCGCGTCCGTCCCCGCCCCCCCGAACGTCTTCGACGCGTCCTGCGTTCCTTGGCGGCATTTCACGGCTGCCGGAGCCTCGTCGGACGGCGTATCCCTCGCGCCCCTCGTGGTCTGGGGCGGATTCCGGGAGACCGGCGGGCGGATCCTCATGCCCCTGTCGGTCACGGTGTCCCACGCGGCGGCAGACGGATTCCACCTCGCGCGGTTTCTGAACGAGACGGAGGCGGCCGGAAAAGTCCTCGCGAAACGGAAAGGAGGGGGCGTCCTGTGAGACTGTTCGCCGCTTTGAATTTCGAAGGGGAATTCCTCGAAGCGATCCTCACCCGCCAGGCAGAACTGCGCCGCCTGACCCGGCAGAAAACGCCCGAAAACGGCGGCGGAGGACGGCGGATCAACTGGAGCCGGGAGGAAAACCTCCACCTGACCCTCGCCTTCATCGGGGAGCGGGAATCCCCCGCCGACGCGATCCGCGCTCTCGGGGAGATCCGGGTCCCGCCCGTCGATCTTTCCCTCGGGAAGCCCTTCCTTCTGGGGACGGTCCTCTGCCTCGGACTGGAAAGCGAAGGCGGGCTGAAACCCCTCGCGGCCGCGGCCCGGGATGCGCTCGGAAAGGCCGGCGTCCCCTTCGATCCGAAGCCCTTCCGCCCCCACATCACCCTCGCCCGGGAGTTCCGCCGTCCCCTCCCCGCTCTGCCGCCGGAGTTCTGGGGACCCGTGAGCGCCCGGATCGGCGAATTCGCCCTCATGCTGTCCGACCGCGGCGGAGAGAACGGAAGACTGCGGTACACCCCTCTTGCCGTCTTCCCGCTGATCGGGCCATCGTATAAGAACTAGATTGATTCGGAGGAATCCATGAAACACGGTTTTTTCAAACTGGGAGCCGCTGTCCCGCCCGTCCACGTCGCCGCGCCGAAGAAGAACGCCGCCGAGATCTGCCGCCTCATCGACCGGGCGTATGAGGAGAACGTCCACGTCCTCGTCTTCCCGGAGCTTTCCGTCACCGGCTACACCTGCGGAGATCTCTTCCTCTCGGACGCTCTGCTCGATCTGGCGGAGGAGGCGCTTTTCTCCGTCGTCGAACATACGGAGGGGAAGAAGATGCTCGTCTTTGCCGGCTGTCCCCTCCGCGCCTCGGACCGGCTGTACAACTGCGCTGTCGCCATCTCGGACGGGGAGATCCTCGGTATCACCCCGAAGACCGCCATCCCCAACTACGGGGAGTTTTACGAAGCCCGTCATTTCGCCCCCGGCGAGGCGGGGAGGATCGTGAATCTCACTTTCGGCGGGCAGACATGGACCATCCCGCTGTCCCACGAGGTGTACGGATGCGCCGAAGCCCCGGATCTCACGGTGGGGGCGGAGATCTGCGAGGACATGTGGACGTCCGGATCCCCCTCCGAAAAGCTGGCGGCGGAAGGAGCGGCGGTGATCGTCAATCTGTCCGCCTCGAACGAGATCGTCGGGAAGGACGAATACCGCCGGACTCTCGTCAAAGCCGCCTCCGGGAAATGCGCGGCCGCATACGTCTACTGCGACGCGGGACCCGGGGAATCCACCACCGACGCGGTGTTCTCGGGGCACTGCATGATCGCCTCGAACGGGGAGATCCTCGCGGAGAACGAACCCTTCGGCGGGGCGGAGCTCACGACGGCGGTGGTCGATCTGCGGCATCTGCGCCATGAGCGGCGGAAGATGAACACATGGAAGAGCGCGGGGAGCTGGGCGGCCTCCTTCTCCCTCGATCTGCGGGACACGGACATTTCGGGCGTCATCGACCCGACCCCGTTCATCCCGGCGGAGGGACCCGGACGGGACGCCGTATGCCGCCGCATCTTCGAGATCCAGACGAACGGGCTTGCGAAGCGGATCCTTGCCGCCCATGCCTCCGCCTGCCTCATCGGGCTGTCCGGGGGACTCGACTCCACCCTCGCCCTCCTCGTCACGGCGGAGGCCATGAAGAAACTCGGACGCGACAGCCGGGACATCATCGCCCTCACCATGCCCTGCTTCGGCACGACGGACCGGACCCGCTCCAACGCCGAGAAAATGGGGATCCTCCTCGGCACCCGCTTCCGCACCGTGGACATCAAGGAGAGCGTGGATCTGCACTTCCGCGACATCGGCCACGACCCGGAGGACCGCTCCGTCGTCTACGAGAACGCCCAGGCCCGGGAACGGACGCAGATCCTCATGGATATCGCCAACGCGGAGAACGGACTGGTCGTCGGGACCGGGGATCTCTCGGAGCTGGCGCTGGGCTGGGCGACCTACAACGGAGATCACATGTCGAACTACGGCGTCAACGGCGGGATCCCGAAGACCCTCGTGCGCCTGCTGGTGGGCTGGTACGCCCGGACATACGGGGACGGGATCCGCGGGGAATTCGAGGACGGGAAGACCGCGGCCCTCGGAGACGTGCTCCGGGACGTGCTCGACACGCCGGTCAGCCCGGAACTCTTGCCCCCGAAGGACGGGGAGATCGCGCAGAAGACCGAGGATCTGGTCGGTCCCTACGATCTGCACGACTTCTTCCTCTATCACTACGTCCGCTGGGGCGAGACGCCGGATAAGATGAGAAGGGAAGCGCTCGCGGCCTTCGGCGGGAAATTCGGCCCGGAGACGGTGGACAAATGGCTCGCCGTGTTCCTGCGCCGGTTCCGCACGCAGCAGTTCAAGCGGTCCGCCCTGCCCGACGGTCCGAAGGTGGGATCCGTCGGACTCAGCCCGCGGGGGGACTGGAGAATGCCCTCCGACGCGGACGCGGACTGACAACGGAGGTTTGTTTATGGTCAGCAAAGGAAGTTATGGCGTGATCGCCGCCATGAAGATCGAAGCGGAGCACATCGCGGCCGCTATGGAAGACGCAAGGACCGAGACCGTCGGCGGGATCGAATTCATCGTCGGGAAGATCCGCGGGGAAGGGAAGTCCGCAAAGGAAGCGGCGGAGGCGGAAGTGATCCTCGCGGTCTGCGGGATCGGCAAGGTCAACGCCGCCATGTGCGCCCAGACGATGATCGTGACTTATCACCCGGACAAGATCGTCAACACGGGCGTGGCGGGGGCTCTTTCGCCGGAGCTCGGAGTCGGGGACGTCGTCATCGCGTCGGATCTCGTCGAACACGATTTCGACACCACGGGATTCGGCGATCCGCCCGGACTGATCCCGGGGCTCGGCACCGTCAAAATGCACTGCTCGGACTCCCTGCGGACGGACGAGCTCGAGGCAGCGGCGGAAGAAGTGCTCCGCGGCACCGGCGCGAAGATTCTCCATGGGATCATCGCCACGGGGGATCAGTTCATCGCGGACGGGGAGCGGAAAAAGAAGATCGTCGAGACCTTCGGCGCGGTCTCCTGCGAGATGGAGGGGGGAGCCGTCGCGCAGGTGTGCTCGCTGAACAAGGTCCCCTTCGCCGTGATCCGCACCATGTCCGATAGCGCGGACGGCGGGGCTCTCGACGACTATCCCGCCTTTGCGAAACGGTCCGCCGAGATCTCCGCGAAGATCGTGATCCGCGCGGTGACCCTCGTCCGGTGAGCGGGATGGAGTTTTCGCCGGAGATCCTGCGGTCCGCGGCGGAGCTCTTCTTCGAGGGAGGGCCGGACGGGATCTTCCTTCTGTCCTCCAGCGAGCGGGAAGAGGACGTGAGAGCCGCGGTCCTCGCCGTGAAGGACGGGCAGAAGTCCGTCGTAAAGCTCGCCTCGAACGCCTTCACCACGTCCCGCCGGATCGAAGGGTGGAGGACGCTCATCCGCGAGACCCGCTCCCTCGGGGTGTATATGCCCGATCTGATCCCCTCGGTGAAAGGGCGGCTTTCCGAAGAGATCGAGATCGACGGCCGCCGGTTCGTCGTCTGGCGGGAGGAGTTCGCGCCTTATCCCTTTGCCCAGACCCAGGAGGAATACGGAAAGGATTCGTACAAAGAGAAGGACGCCTCAAGACCCCGTTCCGCAGGCGGCGCGTTCCCCGCGTGGCAGGAGGAACTGATCCTCTTCTATGCCTCCATCGGCGCGAAGCGTCTCACGGGCTTTCCGGGACCCTCCGGCTATGCGAGGCTGACCCCCTTCGACGGGGAGAAAACGGACGAGGTGGAGGAATGCGTCCTCGCCGTGGAAGAGAATATCCGAACGGAACATCCCGCCCTTCTGTCCCGCTGGGAGGGGATACGGTCCCGCTGGAACGAAAACCGGGACGCCCTCGCCGCCCTGTATCCCCGCCTCCCCTCCTCCGTGTTCCAGGCCGACTGGAACGATACGAACGTGCTGCTGACGAAGGACGGGCATTTTGCGGGGCTGATCGACTGCAACCTCGCCGGGGAGGACAAGGTGCTCAACATGGCGCTCTCCGTCGGGCATTATGGGTTCAACGCCTCCCCCGGCGGCAGGGGGGAAGATGTGAAGCGTACCGCGGCGGTCCTCGCCCTGTTCGCGGAGAAATACCGCTGGACCCCGGAGGAGATCGAAGCCGCCCCGCTGCTGTGGAGATATATGACAGCGCTCTACTGGGGAGAGGTCGAAGACATCGGGAAAGCGCAGAACGACGGGGAAGCCGCCGCGGTCCTCGACCGGATCGAAGCGGGGCTTGAGGCGGCGCATTCCTTCGGTCCCTTCATGGGCAGGGCGGTCTCCCGCGGCTGACGGGAAAAAACGGAACATCAATCAAGGAGGAATTATCCGATGCCGAGAATGAAGTTTTTTACCCCCTCCGAGCTGAAACCCGCGGGCTGGCTCAGACGGGAACTCGAGATCCAGGCGGCGGGGCTGTCCGGGAATCTCGACAAGGTCTGGCCTGACGTGCGGGATTCCCGCTGGGTCGGCGGAGACCGGGAGGGCTGGGAGCGGGTGCCCTACTGGCTGGACGGGTTCATCCCCCTCGCGTATCTGCTGGACGACGCGGACATGATCGGGAGAGCGAAGCGGTATATCGACGCCATCGTCGCGGGACAGCAGGAGGACGGCTGGCTCTGCCCCTGTGCGGAGAGCGAACGGGCCGGCTACGACATGTGGGCCCTCTACCTCATCGACAAGGTGCTGATGCTCTACTACGACTGCTCCGGCGACGAGCGGATCCCGGGGGTCGTGGAGAGATCCCTGTTCAACCTCTACGGCCACATCAAGGAGCACCCGATCTTCTCCTGGGCTCACTCCCGGTGGTTCGAATGCCTGATCCCGATCTTCCGGCTCTACGAGATGAAGCCCGAAGAATGGCTTCTGGATCTCGGACGGCTCCTGCGGGATCAGGGCATGAAGTACGAGGAGATCTATTCCGACTGGAAATACACCGTCCCGGAGCGCAAATGGCAGTGGGAGACCCACGTGGTCAATCAGGGCATGGCGATCAAGGAAGGCGCGCTCTCCTCCCTGCTCGACAGCGGGGACCCGGAAAAAGCCGAGGCGGACGACTCCTTCTCCGAATTCATGCTGGAAAAGCTCTTCGAATACCACGGAAACGCGGTGGGCCACTTCAACGGGGACGAATGCCTCGCGGGACTTTCCCCGATCCAGGGAACCGAGCTCTGCGGCGTGACCGAGACGATGTACTCCTACGAGGTCCTCTACGCCCTGACCGGCAATCCCGTGTGGGCGGACCGGCTGGAAAAGCTCGCCTTTAACGCCTTCCCCGCCACCATTACCCCGGACATGTGGGGCCATCAGTACGACCAGATGACCAATCAGGCGGCCTGCGTGCGGATGGAGAAGCCGGTCTTCAACACCAATTCCGGCGAATCGAACCTGTACGGCCTCGAACCGAACTACGGCTGCTGCACCGCGAACTTCAATCAGGGCTGGCCGAAATTCGCCCGGTCGGTCTTCCTGCGTTCTGCCGACGGGATCGCGGTGAACGCCGTCGCTCCGGCCGTGCTCGAGACGGAGATCGGCGGGGTCCGCGTCCGGGTGGAGTCCGACACCCTCTATCCCTTCGGCTCCGCGGTCAACTACATCGTCACGGCGGAAAAGCCGGTGGAATTCGCCTTGACGCTCCGCATCCCCGGCACGGCGGCGGCCGCTGAGATCGACGGAGAGCAGGCGGAGCCCGGATCCCTCGTGACGCTGAAACGGACGTGGGAAGGCACGAGCGCTGTGGTGCTGGACCTCGGTTTCGACGTGAAGTTCGTCCGCCGTCCCACGGGGCTCTATTCCCTCGAACGGGGCCCGCTGGTCTACGCCCTGAAGATCGGGGAGGACTGGACGAAGCTCGAATACGAACGGAACGGCGTGGAGCGGAAATTCCCCTACTGCGACTGGGAGGTCCGCCCGACGACCGAATGGCAGTACGCCTTCGACGGCCTCGACCCCGCGAAGATCGAAGTCGATGAGAAGGGGGAGATCGGGGATCTGCCCTTTGCTCCGGAAAACGCCCCCTTGATCCTCCGCGTTCCCGTGCGCCGGATCAACTGGGGCTACGAGACCGAATACCGGATGGTCGCCCGCGCTCTGCCCCTCAGTTCCATGCCCATCGGCCCGGCGGAGACCGTTGAATTCATCCCCTACGGCTGCACCGACATCCGCATGACGGAGATCCCCGTAGCCGAAATCCCCGGGAACGACGCGTGAATCCCGCTTAAAAAGGAAAACCGTCCGGCGAATCCTTCCGAACGGTACTCACAGATCCTCCCTTCCCATGCCGGACGGGGGGATCTTCTTTTTCCTTGGACGTCCCGGCAGGCGTTCGAGGGATTTCGTCTTTCTCTCGAAGCGGTAGCGGGATGCGATGCGGTCTGCCCATCCCTCGCAGTAGAGACGGGAATACGGGACGCCCTTCGTCCTGCGCAGTCGGACAAACGCCGGAAGTCCCGCCCAGATCAGGGAAGGGACGCAGACGAAGAGCAGATAGAAGGGCCCGAACAGCAGGGACTGGAAGGTGTGTCCGTATTCGTGCAGATGCAGTCCCCCCCAGGACGGGCAGAAGAAGAAGAGCCCGAGGGAGATGCCGTCCCCCCGCTTCCACTCCGTGCAGACCGCTCCCCCGACGAAAAAGCTCGGACGGCCGCGGAGTTTGCAGAGAAGAAAGAGGAAGAACCCGACCAGCGTCTGTGGAAGTCCCCAGGTACACTGGAACAGGACGAAGAGGAGGACGCGGCAGAAACGGCCGAAACGGCTGACGGTGGTGCTCATTCCGCCTCCCCGTTTTCCCCGCCCGCGGGATCCTGCTTCTGAACCGCGGTCTTCCCGGGCAGATGGGTGAGGGCGAAGCGGCAGAGATCGGCGAAGGGGGCCGCCCGGCCTTCGTCCATGAAAATGTCGTGCCTCATGCCCCGGTACATCTTTTCATCCACCTGGGAGAACCCCATATCGGAGAGGAATTTCCCCGCGCGGATCATCCCATCGTCTCCGCCAGACATGGGATCGTTCTGCCCCGCCATCAGAAGCATCGGCACGTCATGGACCCGGTCCCAGGTGGAAGGACGCCACACGTCGCGGGTCAGCCGGAGAAGGTCTTTGAAGTCCGCCAGCGGATACGGACGGCAGCAGACGGGATCGGCGGCGAAGGCCTCGCGGACGGCGGGATCGTTCGTCATCCAGAGGAACCGGCCGTCGGAGGTCTCCTCGGGAACAAATTCCCCGTCGAAGCGGGTGAGATACCGCCGGTTCACCCCGTTCGGGACATAGGAATCCCCCGCGAACAGGCCGAGAAAACCCAGTCCGAAGAGCCGGACGGAGGCGGAGGCTTCCCGGTGGGGCAGACCGCTCAGAATCAGACCGTCGACCGCGATGGACCGCCGGGAGACATACCGGGCCGCCATCAATGCGCCGAGGCCGTGGCCAAAGAGGAAGCGGGGGAGGAGCCTGTTTTCGGCGGGATCCGGGATCGGCTCGCCGAAGGGATCCCCGAAGCGGGCGTAGACCTCGTCGATGTCGTCGAAGAGGGTCTCGCAGTCGTAGCCGAGGGAGGGGACCGCGTCCTCGGGATTCTTCGGCTCTTCGGTGGGAGCGGAGGCCCCGCGCCCTCTGAGATCGTGGATCAGGGCGACGCCCCCGCAGGCCGCGATGAACTGCATCAGGGAGAACCAGCGTTCCTTGCGGTCGGAAAAATCATAGAGGATCTGGACACAGAACCGGGGTCTGCGGTCCGGCAGGATCCGGGCGGCCGACAGGGTCCAGGGTCTCTCCCCCTTTTCGATTCGTTCGCAGGTCAGGATTTCGGTTTTCATCGGGCTAGTCCTCCTTTTCCGCCGTCGGGGCGTTTTCCCCGGAGCCGGCACGGAAGCGCGCGCTCCCGCCGTATGCGTTGTAGACGTCCTCGAACCAGTTGTCGGTTTCGGGGATGGGCCGGACGGGGACGAAGCGGGACTCTGCGGAAACGGTCCCGTCTTCGAATTTCAGGGCGGTTTCGAGCACCGATCCGGCGTGTTCCCGGTCGATCCCCGCCCTCCCCTCGGTGAGATAGGATCCCCGGGAGAGTCCTCCGTCGTCTAGATAGGCGGCGATGGCGGAGAGCATGGCATACCGGGCGAAGAGGGTGTCCCGCCGGATCGCCAGAGCGAGCATCGCGCGGAAATCTTCGGCTCTCAGGGCAGGGAACGCGCGGATCGCCTCGGCCGTGGATTCCGAGAACGCCCCGATCTTCTCCCGGTCCCTGAGAAACGCCGCGCATTCGTCGTGCCGTTTTCCCTCTTCTCTGAGGAGCGACAGCGCCTCCTCTTCGCCGATCCGGTCCCCGGAAGGAGGATCCCCGCCGAGAACGGTTTCCCAGAGATCCGTTTCTTCCTCCAGTTCCGCGGTCACGGAGGGCGTGAGGCCGGGGGCGGAGCGGTTTTCGAAGGCGATCTTTTCGGCGGCGCGGGTCGAGCTCACCTGGGTCGAATTGAGGGCGGAGCCTCCCGGACGACGGACGCCGAACACCCCCGCGCACTCCCCGACGGGATAGAGCCCGGGCAGGCTTGGGCTTTCGTACCATGCCGTGACGCTCAGTCCTCCGTTGAGATGCTGGGCGCAGACGGACGCGCGGAGGGGGACCTTTTCGAGATCGAGTCCGTGGGCGAGATAAAGCTGATACGCCTTTTCGTTCATCTGCCGCAGACGGGCGACGGGCGTTTCCCCGAGGGCATGGGAGGCTTCGAGATAGCGGTACGCCTCCTCGCCGACGGTTTCGGGATCCAGCCCCCGGGCGTCGAGGAAGGACGGATTGCGCCGGAAGTCGAGGAAAACCGTCCGCCCCGCCGCGATCTCCCGGTAGACGGCGATATCGACCTCGGAGGAGCGGGAGGATCCCCCCGCCGCCGCGCGTCCCATGTCGGTCTTCTCCGGGCTGAAGGGCCATTCGTAGCCCTTGAGGAACTGGGCGCGGAGGGCTTCTTCTTCCGATCCGAGGGCGGCGGGCAGGAATTCGCGCTCGTCCCCCTCCGGTCCGCGGGAGACATACCGGGGGAGCACCTGCTGATAGGAGCCCGAGAGATTCCAGCGGAAGTCGACCGAGGCCAGCCCGTACTGGGATTCCGTCAGATTCGACGCTTCCGCCCCCGCCATGAGGGGAACGCCGAGGGATCCGGTCTGGCTCTCCGGGTAGACGGAGGAGGCGTAGACGGCGGAAGGCCCCCCGGTCGCCCAGACGACGGCTCCGGCGAGGACTGCGACAAGTCCCGCGGGATTCTCCGGGGTCCGCTCCTTCTCCCCCACGGCGATGATCCCCGCGGCGCGTCCGTTGTCCGTGAGGATCCGCACGACCCGCAGTCCGTCCGCCATGGGAACGCCCTCCCTCCGGCACGCGGATTCCAGGGCTTCCGTCATGAGCTTCGAGGTCAGGGGCCCGCAGGAGGTCGCCCGCATCCGGGGATCGTGGTCCGTGCGGTAGCCGGTGTACTCCCCGTAGGCGTCGGCCGGGAAGGGAACGCCCAGCGACACGAGGCGGAAAAAGCCCCGCAGGGATCCGAGGGATTCGACGAGGGCGAGATCCCCGTGCATCGACCCGCAGGCGAAATAGTCCCGCGCCATTTCCATCGCGGAATCCGGGACGTTCGCGCCGGTCGAGAGCTTGTAATAGGTCTGCTTGTCGGATCCGGTGTTGCGGGACGCGCCCATGTTCATCCCCTCGGTGACGAGGAGCACCCCTTCCGCCCCGTGGGAGGACCGGGCGAGGGAGAGAGCCGCGTTGAACGCCGCCGCCCCGCTGCCCACCACCGCGGTTCTGCATGTCAGGATCTTCCCGGGAAACGCGCGCGCCATCTTGCTCCTCCTTCGTCCCGTCCAAGGAAAAGGATCCGGGGAACGGGCTTTCTTTTTCCTCCATCATACCATAAAACCGCGCGGAAATCAACGGGGATTCCGTCCGAACCCGGGAAAATTCCGCCCGGGAAGCGCAAAAAAGCCGCCGTCCGGGTGAGGGACAGCGGCAAGGAAAGGAATTCGGGACGATGCCGTCTATTCTCAGTCGTTGTTGAGGAGCAGGCCGAGCAGATAGGCGGTGTAGAGGGTCTGGTAATCGTAGGCGTTCACCACGATGCCCGAGGCGCCGTATCTCTGGATGTTGTACTGACCGATCAGGCTGGTGAGGCTGCTGCGGTCGCCGTAGCAGAGACGGAGCAGATCGAGGTAGGAGAGGGACGCGCCGGGAGTGATGGTCGAAACGGGGAAGGAGGGCGTCGGAGCGATCGTCGTCACGGGAGCGCAGGGAACGGTCGTCACGGGAGCGCAGGTCGTTGCGGGAACGGACTTGATGACGGGCAGGTACATGCCGCTCGCGCAGATCCAGCCGTTCACGCAGGCGTTCTGGGATCCCCAGATATCGTAAATGTCGTAGCCCCAGTTCGAGACGCGGATGCCGTCGGAGCAGACGGACCAGCCGCCGTCGCAGATCGCCGCGGTCAGCGATCCGGCGTAGAGGAGGGTCTCGCCCCAGATCCGGTCGTCGGACGCGCTTCTCGCATGGACGAACACGGGACCGTTCTTGTTGACGGTGACTTTGCCGGTCTTCTCGCCGACAGTCGCCCGGTCATAGGGATAGTCCACGGTGAAGATCAGATCGTTGTAGACGGCGCCGCTGGCGGAACGGACGGAGAGGTTGACGGTGGAGCCGATGGAGGGGTTCCAGGTGTCGGGAGTGAGGATCAGGGAGTCGTAGATCGGGTTGAGGAAGGTCGAGGCGAGCACGTACACGGTCAGACGGCAGACCGGAACGCCGCCGCGGGTGTAGACGGAGATCTCCGCGGTTCCGTGCTTCACGGCCACGAGCTTGCCGGCGTCATAGTCGTAGTAGGCGACCTTCGGATCGGAGGAGTAGAAGTACACGCCGTCGCAGATCGAACGACGCTCGCCTTCCACCATGCGGATCTCATGATTGTTGTTCGCAAAATATCTGGACACAGCGGCGCGGCCGTCGGCCAGAGAATAGTATTTGCCGCCGTAGAGCACGTCGCCCGCCGTGGGATAGCACCGGGAAGCGGTGTAGCCCGGCCAGCAGTCGGGAACTTCGATCATGCTCGTGTAGACGTTCTTTTCGAGCTTGTAGACGATGGCGCCGGGAGCGGACGGAGGATTGCGGGGCTCGAGGGCCTTCGGGGAATTGGGAACCAGAGTGGCGACTTCCTGGCTCACGAACAGCGTCTTCGCGGATGCCGGAGCGGCGATCATCGTGCCGAGGACGACCGCGAGGATCAGAGCGGATGCGATCCGCAGGGATTTCTTCATGACAAAGTCTCCTTGTGTAGAAATTCTGATACATAGTCATTATACCGCACCTGCCGGGAATTGTCAAGACGCCCGTGAGAATTTCCGCGAAAAATGCAGAATTGCGGCGGAGAAGGGAAACTCACCCGTTCCGTCCGATCTTTCCGACCGGGATCGGGGGGAATCCTTCGGGGGGATTTTCGAGTTCGAGCGTCACGGGATCGAAGCCCGCCTCTTCGTTCGTGCGGAAGACGTGATTGTTCTCCACCCGCCCGTAGACCGGCACCGAATCCGCGATGACCCCGAGGGTCCCCGCTTCGTTTATGACGATATTCCCCTCGACGACCGCCCCTGTCGGGTTGATCGGGAAATCCGGATCGTCCGGGTCGGTCGAAAAATCCGTTTTCAGCCGGGCGAGGGTGGGGTACTTCTTCCGCCAGGGCTCCGAGAGATACGGCGTCGCCCGGAGCTTCTGCCAGTGGGGTGCCTCCGGGGTGTTGACGGCCTGCCTCGCCCATCCGCCGAAGCAGAACCCGTCCCGGTTGCGCTGGTCGTACTGGATCGGGTACCTGCAGTTGCCCGCGATGATGTTGTCCCGGATCACGTTTTCGAATCCGCCCCCCGCGAGGAATCCGTTTTTCCGCACGTCGAGGAGGATGTTCCCGTAGGCCGTCTGCCCGCTCTGCCCGTCGTCCCAGTAGATGCCGTCGGGGGAGAATTCGTCCGAGCCGATGTTCCGGAGCAGATTGTACCGGATCACCGTCCCGTGCCCGCACCAGTCGAAGCCCGCGTAGATCGCCCCGGCGTCGGAGGAGTGGAGCACCTCGTCGTGGATATCATTGTATTCGATCAGATGGTCGTTTCCGCCGTAAGCTACCGCGATGTGGGGGGAGCGGCAGATCTCGCAGTGCCGGCAGATATTCCCGACGCCGGAAAGGCTTACGCCCGCCTGATAGGTCCCGTGGACTTCGGAATAGTCGTGGATATAGCACCGCTCCGCCCGGTTGTTCCCGGGTTCGAGGGTGGTCCGGCTGCCTCCCGAAAGATAGATGCCGCCGCGCCCGGTCCGGGTGACTTCGCATTCTTCCACGAGATTGTCGTGCCCGCCGACGACGATGCCGTGATCCGCGGCGTTCTTGACGAGCAGGCGGCGGAGGACGTTCCCCTTCCCCTTGAGATCGACGCCGTTCGCCCGGACGCAGGTCAGCGTGAAGCCCTCGAAGATCAGCCCGTCGGCGCGGCCGGAGACGAGGGGGGAGGAGGAGACGGAGAGGGAGATCGCGTCTTCCCGTCCGATGGGCCAGGCGAGCAGGATCCCCGTCTCCCGGTCGAGGTAGTATTCTCCGGGGGTATCGAGCTCTTCCGGGACATTGTAAAGATAGTAGAGAGCCCCGGCCCGCGCCCCGTAGTTCGAGACGTATTTCGGGTACATGGCGCGGTTGTCCGTGTAGAAGGAGACCGGGGTCGAGGAGTCGGCCCAGTCCCACATGAAATAGCCAAAGGCCCAGGCCGTCGAGGGATCCCGCCAGCCCTTCACGCGCTCGTTCGTCTCCCGGTCGAGGATGTAGCATCCGCCCCGGGGATTGCGGAGGCTGTTGTTGCACCGCCAGTAGTTCTGCGCCGGGAATTCGTTCACCTCGCCCACGTCGAAGATCGCTTCGAGCTTGAGGAACCCGTCGTTCGGATACCGGGCGAGGGTCATGCGCCGCTCCCCGGAAAAGAATTCGAGATTGGTCCCGGTGGGCGCGCCGTCATACCGGGTGGCCGTGTGGAATCCCCCGATGGGAAGGACGGGACCCCAGTCCTCCTTCGTCAGGCCGAGGAGCTTGAGATCGTAGGCCCGCACGTTCTCCGCGGCGTCCTGAGTCAGCCGGGCGGCGAACTCCCCGGGCAGGGCGATTTGCTCCTTTTCCGTCAGCTCGGCGCCCCCCGTGAGGACCGCGCCTTCCTCCCCCGTCCACCGGGTCCCGCTGTCTTCCTTTCCGAAAACGAGATTTTCCCGGTACTCGCCCGCGGAAACCGTGACGGTGGATCCGGGATTTCTCCGCGCCTCCTCCTGCGCCCGTCCGAGGGTGAGAAAGGGGAAATCCTTCGTCCCGGCGTTCGCGTCGTTTCCGGTCTTAGCCACAAAAATATTCATCTCCGGCCTCCTGTATTCCGATTTTTCCGGTCTCCCGGATCCGTATTTCTCCGGTCCCAGTATACCACAAACCGCCCTCCGCCGCAACACGGGATCGGGAAAAGTCTCCGTTTTTTTCACAGAAGGGGTTGACAGGAATAAATTTGCGGTTTATAATATAAGTGCGATTTACATTCATAAGCTCGGTTCCGGCAGAACGGGAGGATCCGGGCGGGGAGGACTTCATGAAACGGTCCGTCATACGGCTCGCCGCGTGGACGCTTGCGGTCTCCGCGCTTGTTTTCTGCGCGTCCTGCAAAAGAGAAGGGGGGAGCGGAGAGGGGAAAACCGCCGGGAAAGGCCCCGTCGTCGCGGGAGCGAACAGGGATCCCGCCCGGGCAGAACTGCTCACCGGGGTCTATACGCCCGTGAAACTGCCCCTGCCCGAGGGGTACATAGCCGGATATGAAACGCAGAGCTGCACGCCCCTCGTCGACCGGGAGACGGGATCGGTCACCGTCCTGTGCATCCGGGAGAACGACGGGGAGGACCTTCCGAAATACGTCCTCGCGACGACGGACGCGGAGCACGGCGTCACCCGGACCGTCCCGCTGCCCGGGATCGGCGATCTGACTGTTTCCCGCTGGGCCTTCGACGCACAAGGACGGTGCTTTTTCGCCGCAGGGAAGACCCGCGAAAAGAGCGAGGACGGCTTCCGCGCCTTTTGGGACTACTACCTCTACCGCTTCGATCCGCCCGCGGAGGGGGAGACCGGGGGGACGCTTTCGGAGGGGCTTTATCTCAACCCCGTTTTCGACGCGTACAACGAATTCGATATCCTGAATCTCATCGCGGACGCGGAGGGCGACGTCTGGGCCGGATTCCTCACCGGGGGCATGTCGGGAAAAACGGTCGTTTTCACGCCGGTTCTTGTCCGGAAGGCCGTGATCGACAGCCGGACCAATTCTCCCATGACGGCGATCCCATCAGGCGCGGGAGGCGGCGCGGCGGTGAAGCTCAATTCCACGGTGATCGGCGCGTCGATCCTTTCGAAGGACGGAGGGACCCGCAGGATCGAGCTGCCCGAGCTGCCGGACCGCGTGACCTTCCCCGGGGACGGGGACGGGCGGACGTTCTACTACTCCTCGAACACTGGTGTGTGGAAGGCGGTACTGGACAGCAAGGATATTGCCGCCGTCGAATGCCTGATGGACTTCGGCAATTCGAACGTGAAGACGAACGTGAACGGCAGCGGGTACGACTGGTCCTATCTGCTCGCCGTGCTCTCGGAGGACTGTATGCTCTTCACGGAACAGGGGGGCCTGACGCTTTATACCGCCTCGGGAGACGTCGATCTTTCGACCCTCAAAGTCATCGAGATCGCGCTGGGGGCGGAACGGGGCTGGGAGGCGTATCAGTGGCCCGATCTCATCGTCGAATACAACAAGACCCACCCGGACTGCCGTCTGGTGGTGAAGGACTACACCCTCTACAACAATGCGGAGAACCCGGACGGCGGCATCCGCAAACTGACGACCGACATCGTGACGGGCATCTACAAGCCGGATCTCGTGGTCGGTTCCTACGGCGGCGATCTCGTCCGGGTGCTCGTGCGGGATCATATTTACGCGGACCTATCCCCGTTCATCGAGCGGGACGATACCGTGAACCGGGGCAACCTCTTCGACTGCGCGGAGCGGATGTTTTCGGACGGAGCGGAGACCTGGGGGCTGACGGCGAGCGTCCAGTTCTGGGGGCCGTTCTCCTGCCGGTCCGTCCTCGATCGGTTCGCGCCGGAGCTGACGGAGGAGAGCGGCTGGACCTTCGGGCAGATGCTGGACCTCGCCGAGAGTCTCCCGGAGGACACGGTCTTCTATCATTCCCTATGGCAGGAAAATGCAGGCGACTTGCTTCTCGGCCCGGACGGGTATTCCGTGTTCATCGACCGGGAGAAGGGGGAGGCGAAGTTCGACAGTCCCCTCTTCACGCGCTGGCTGAAGTTTTACGCTTCGCTTCCGAAGGACTTCGACGACTGGATGAAGAGCACGCCGACGGGAAAGCTGCGGGCGGCGCGGGACGATGCGGCGATCTACGACTACGCCTATCGGGACAGGATCGTCCTCCAGTGGATAGGAGTCTACGATTTCAGGAATGAACGGGCGGAAAGCCTGTTCGGCACGAAGGACTGGGTGTTCCTCGGACATCCCGCACAGGGGCACAGCGGCATCGACTGCCGGGCGCAAAACTGCCTCGTCATGACGAAATGGTGCGCCAACCCGGACATCTGCTGGGACGTGATCCGCATGTTCCTGCTTTCTCCCGCAACCTCCATCGGGCTCCCGGTCCTCGAGAGCAAGTTCGACGAAGCCCTCGCGGAACGGGATTATCTGGACCATCAGGCGATCGTCTATTTCGACGGCTCCACCGTCGGATCCCCCCGCGACCCCGAACTGACCCAGGACAAGCTCAAAAAGCCCGGCTACATCGTGCTCTACGAGCCGGAGGATTTCGAACACATCCGGAGACTCATGAACATAGCGGGCTATCCCATGACCGAAAAGCTCTCCCCGGATATCGCGGAGATCGTCGCGGAGGAGATCTCGGCGTTCACCGGCGGCGTCGGCACCGCGGAGGACTGCGCGAGAAAGATCCAGTCCCGCGTGTCGATCTGGCTCTCCGAGCACGAATAATACTAAATCCCTTCTAAGGGGTTACGCGGCTTCTTGAAAGAAGCCTGGCAAGAACTTCTGAAATGGATAGGGCAGGGTTATCCTTCGCGAGCTCACGGCAAGGCCGTTCGCATTCTACGGAGAGCGATCAAAACCCATGAAGACAGCTTTATAGAAGGAATATAGTATAAAAACCCGAATCCAAAAGCCCCGACAGGATCTTTTGTCCCGCCGGGGCCGGTTTGTTTCAGGGGATTCGCCGGATTTCGGCTTATTCTAAGGGTTCGAAATCCGCCGCGCCGTGCTTGCAGAGCGGGCAGATAAAGTCCTCGGGGAGCTCCTCGCCCTCGTAGACGTATCCGCAGACCTTGCAGACCCAGCCCTTCTTGCCGGTGGGCTGCGGCTTCGGCTTCACGTTGTTCTGGTAGTAGGTGTAGGTCATGGTCTCGCGGTCGGACACCACCCGGGCCTCCGTCACGGTGCAGATGAACATGCCGTGGGTGTCGAGATCGACGTAGTTCTCCACTTTCAGCGACATGAAGGCGTTGATATACTTCGGCAGGAAGACGAGGCCGTTGTCGGAGCGGAAGAACTCCTGATTCTCAAACTTGTCCGCGTTTCGCCCGGAACGGAATCCGAAATTCTCGAAGACCGAGAACGGCGCGTCCACGGAGAGGCAGTTGACGTTCATGATCCCCGTCTGTTTGATGACGTGGTGGGAGTAGTTCTGCTTGTTGATGCAGACCGCGATCCGGTTCGGCGTGTTCGTGACCTGGGTGACGGTGTTCACGATCATGCCGTTGTCCCGCTTGCCGTCGTTGGACGTGACGACATAGAGGCCGTATCCGATCTTGAAGAGGGCGGTGAGATCGTTCTTGTTCGCCGTCGCGGAGGACTGGGCCACATACTCGCGGCAGAGCTCGGAGGCGAGGGCGTCGATCTGGGTTTTGTTCTCGTCGGTCAGGGCGGACCTGATCGTCACCACCGGCTCCGGGATGAAGACGTCCTTCGACTTCTCGAAGTGTCCCCGGATCGTCTTCGCGGCCATCGGAGCCCAGGTCCCGTTCTCGATGATCGCGACGGTGCGCTTCTGGTAGTTCCGCTCCGTGAGGGCTTCGATGAACTCCCGCATGAAGGGGAAGATATCCGCGTTGTAGGTCGTGGTGGCGAGGACCATTTTCGGATAGCGGAAGGCGTCTTCCACGTTCTCGGCCATGTCGGAGCGGGCAAGGTCGGTGAGCACCACCTTCGGGCATCCCTTCTCCCGCAGCTTGTCCGCCATCAGTTCCGCGGCCTTCTTCGTGTTGCCGTAGACGGAGGTGTAGGCCACGAGGATCCCTTCGGTCTCAGCCGCGTAGGAGGACCAGATATTATAGAGATTCAGGTACTTCCCGAGGCTCTCGGTGAGCAGGGGACCGTGGAGGGGCAGGATCTTCTCGATCTCCAGCCCGGCGGCCTTTTTGAGCAGAGCCTGGACCTGGGCGCCGTACTTGCCGACGATGCCGAAATAGTACCGTCTGGCCTCGCATTCCCAGTCCTCCTCCGGTTTCGCGCTCTCGCCGCCGGCCGCTCCGAATTTGCCGAAGCCGTCCGCGGAGAAGAGGATCTTTTCGGCGGAATCGTAGGTCACCATGACCTCGGGCCAGTGGACCATCGGGGCGAAGACGAAGGTCAGGGTCCGGGAGCCGAGGGAGAGGGTGTCCCCGTCCTTCACGACGACGCGGCGGTCTTCGAAATCGGTGCCGAAGAACTGCTTCATCATGTTGAAGGTCTTCGCGTTGCCGACGATCTTCGCCGTGGGATAGTTCTTCGCGAAATTGAAGATGTTCGCGGAGTGGTCGGGCTCCATGTGCTGGACGACGAGATAATCCGGGGCGCGGCTGCCGAGGATCTCCGCCAGGTTGTCGAGCCATTCGTGGCCGAACCGGGCGTCCACCGTGTCGAAGACGGCGGCCTTTTCGTCCATGACGACGTAGGAGTTGTAGCTCATGCCCTCCGGGACGGCGTACTGCCCTTCGAACAGGTCGATGGCATGATCGTCCACGCCGGCATAGAACACGGTGTCGGTGATTTTCTTCATGGTTTATCCTCCGATCAATTGATTCTGTTTGACTGAACGGACGGGACGATCCTCCCGCTTCCGTTCTTTCCTTTTTTACAGGGAGACGTTCCATCCCTCTTTGAGTATGGGACGGCCTTCGACGTACCGTTCCCGGAACCGCTCCGCCGTCTCCCGGTCCGCCTCGATCCGGCAGGGGTACTCCCGCATGATCGCGTCGAACTCTCTTGCTGTGATCTCGGCATAAGTGATATAGTCGTCGTTCCGGCTCGGGACACCGTGCCAGGCGTAATACTGACGGCGTCTGCCGAGGGTCCGGTATCCGCATCCGAACCGCACCTGATTCGAGATCAGCCGGGAAAAATCGTCCCCGGAAGGCGCGGGCTCCGGCGGGATGAGATAAAATTTTCCCTCCGGCGTGCATCCGGCTTTTTTGATGTGCAGGAAGGGATTCATGATCCTCGGGTTGGCGAGGCCGAAGGAGGACGGGGAGACCGCCGTTTCCGGGGAGTATGCCCCCTGCTCCTCCAAATAGTCCATGAAAAGCCGGGCCTCCGCATAGCTGAGATCGACGGAATCCCTTCCGAGGCCGACCGCTTTCCGGATGAGGCGGAAGACGCCCTTGACGTCGTAGGTGTTCCCGGAGATCACGGCGATCGTCCCGTTCTCCCGGACCGCCCGGCGGACCGCCCGGCAGAGTTCATCCGGCGTGAAGGCCTGTCTGAGCGTGAGCATCGTCCGGTCCGAGCCCTTGAAAAACAGGTCCGGTTCCCGGGGATTGCCGGTGAGCACGTAGGAGACCCCATCGAGGATCAGAAAGAGCTTTCCGCCCCAGTCCCCGAATACGAGGCCGTCTTCCCTGTAATAAATGGAGAAGGATCCCTTTTCTTCCGGATTCATGGCCGCCTCCCTCCCGTCCGTCCCCCTTTTTCCCGGGGGTACAGGGATATTATACCGGAACGGACCGCGCTTGTCAAGGCCGGACAGCGGGCGTTCACTCCCCCGCCGCGAATCCTGCGGCCCGCCGGAAATACGCGAGGATCCCGTCCGCCACGCCCTGGGCTCCGAGCTCGATCCCCCGGGCGGAGGTCATGAATTCGTATTCCTCCACGTTGGTCATGAACCCGACCTCGATAAGGGCCGACGGGAATTTCGGACAGCGGCACATGGCGAGGGCCTGCCAGCGGGTCTCGCGGTAAGCCCGGTCGAGGGAGGAGGCGACGGAACGCCCCACGCTGTCGGCGAGAAGCCATCCCCCCGCCTGACACCAGAGCCCGAGGGTTCCCCGGATCTTCGTGATGTCCGCGGTATAGCCCATCGAATTCTGATGCAGGGAGACGGCGAGATCCGGGGCCAGGGATTCGAGGGCGGCCGCCCGGGTGAGCAGATCGAAGGTCTCGTCCTCTCCCCGGAGCAGGATCACCTCCGCCCCGAGAGCCCGCAGTTTTTCCGCCGCCGCGAGGGTCAGGGTCAGGTTGACGTCCTTCTCGCTGTTCGAGAATTCCGGGACTGTGCCCCCGTCGGACGATTCGAGGGACGCCCCCTCCCGCACCGGACCGAACGCGCCGGGATCGCTTCCCCCGTGTCCCGCGTCGAGCACCATCCGGATCCCTTTGAGGGGACGATCGGATTCGAAATCGACGGCGACGGGGTTTCTAAGGGTCAGCACTGCCGCCATGCCCGCCCCCTCTTCCCGGTAGGCGAGATCGAAGCCGTAGAAGTTCGCCGCGTCGTACAGCCGGAACACGTAGCGCACCCGGTCGTCGAGCCGGACGGTCTCGCACCCGTCGAAGAGGGGATTGTCCCCGAAGTCGAGATCGGCGCAGTTCTGCCCGTCCACCGAATAGAGGGTGAGCACGAAGGCCCCGTCTTCCACCGAAGCGTTGTAGGGGGGCCGGGATTTCGGGAGCAAGTTCGTGTAAAGCGGAGCGGGGCGGTCGGGATCGGCGAAATGAAAGACCGCCTCGGTGACGCGCCCGCGGTTCACGGCTTCGGCGGAGATCACGGGGGCAGCGGAGACGCGTTCTCCCGCGAGATACTTGTTTGCGAAGGTCCGGGATTCCGGGAGGGGCTTTTCCTCTTCTGCGGGCTCTTCTTCCGGTTCGTCTCCCCCGGAGTTTTCCTCTGTCTTTTCCCCGCCGGACTTGTCCTCTCCCTCCGCTTCCTCTGCCTTGACCGGAGGGGCCTTTTCTTCCTCCGGCGCTGCGGTTTCCGTTTCGTCCTCCGGATTCGGTGCGGGTTCGTCCGGCGCGTCTTCCTCCGGGGGGACGTCTTCACTGATGGGATCGTCCCAGTGTTCGAGCTCCGTTTCCTCGACGTCCTCAGAGGCCACATACCCACCCATGCGGAGCCGGTAGTACCCGTCCTTCAGTTCGACCGCAAGATCGGTCATCCCGGCGGACTGTACGGTGTAGTCGTTGTAATAGGAGCTGTTCCGGGAGATCTTGAGGGGCGTGGAATCTTTCAGAACCGTCACGGGCACCCCGGCGTTTTCCCCGAGGACCCGCACCCGGACCCCCTCGGCCGTCATGGGCTCCGGGGAATCGGGATGGACCGCGGTGAACCGAACGGAAAAGCAGTCGAGCAGGATGTTCCGGCCGGCTTCGGGCAGCTTCACGCTCGCGCCGTAGGCCACGTAGACCCAGCCGTCGTCGGTCTTGCGGGTCTTCGGATCCGAGAGGGGGACGAGCCTTGTGACGATCCCGCCGAGATCCGCCGTCACGTCCGAATCCGCGGGGGCGGTGCAGCTGACCCAGAGGGTTTCCTCCGAGGTCATGACTTCGGAGGCCGGATAGGTCCACGGGATGCTCAGCGACCCGAGAACGGTGAGATCTTCTTTTTCCGCGTCCGGGTCGGCGGGTTCCTCGGAGATCTCCGTCTCCCCGACCTCGCCCGTCTTTCTGCCGTACCAGAGGGTATAGGTGTACCGCCGTCCGTTCTGCTCGAAGACGAAGGTGTTCTCCCCGTTTTCGAGGGTGACGGTGAGGCTGAAATATCCGCTCTTGGTCCGCCCGACCTTTTTCCCGTCCATCGTGAGGGGGTAATAGGGATCGGAGAAGCCCATGATGTAGGTCTCGGGGCTGTCGAGCACCGTTCCGCTCTCCGGGGAGGAGACCGAGACGCCGAGCCCGTTCGACAGGGTGGCGGAATAGATGATCTCCGGGGAGAACGCCCGTTTCGTGTCGTCCGCCGCGCCGCGGGCATTGCGCTTCAGTTCGTCGTAGCCGTAGAGGATCGAGCCGTAGTAGGAGCGTTCGGAGCGGGCGAAGGTGATCTGTTCGTTCAGCTGTCCCGTCGGATCCGGCCAGTCCGGCTCGTCGTACTTGTAGCAGGCGTGGGAGACCCAGAGCTTCACCCCGGAGCCGTCCAGCCGGTCGTTCCACCAGCGTAGCAGGGTGTCGAAGGGGGCCTGATCCGATTCGAAATCCCAGTAGATCTGCGGGGAAATGAAGTCCACCGTCCCCGCGTCGATCCACGCCGTCGCGTCGCAGTAGAGAAATTTGTAAGCCTCGAAGGAATTGGTGTCCGATCCGCCGTTTTTTCCGTCGCTGTTCTGCCACACGCCGTAGGGGGAGACGCCGAAGAGGCATTCCGGGTCGATGAAGTGCGTCACCTCGGAGCACTCCGCGATCATCCGGTTGACGTTGTCCCGCCTCCAGTCCGCTGCGTCGTCAAAGTCCCCGCCGTAGAGCCTGAACGCCTCGCCGTCGTCGAAATCCGCCCGCTTTCCGTCCTCGCCGTTCGCGGGATAGGGGTAGAAATAGTCGTCGAACACGATGCCGTCCACGTCGTACCGCGTCACGATCTCCCGCACGCCGTCCGCCACGAGCCGCCGCACCTCGGGCAGTCCCGCGTTGAAATAGAGCTTCCCGTCGGCGTAGGGCACGGTCCATTCGGGATGCGCCTTCGCCGGATGCCCGTCCGGGAGAGCGGAGATATCGGTCCCGATCAGAGTGGCGCGGAGGGGATTGACCCAGGCGAAGACGCGGATGTTCCGGGGCCGGGCGGTGTTCACCAGATACCGGAGGGGATCGAAGGTCAGCTCCCCCGCGGAGGAAAGGGCCGAGGAGACGGGGAAGAGATCGCTCTCGTACAGCGCGTCCGCGGCGGGCCGGACCTGAAAGAACACGGTGTTCAGCCCGCAGTCCGCGCAGGTTTCGAGAATGGCGTCCAGTTCCGCCTGAAGCTCCTCCGCCGAGAGATCGGTCCGGGAGGGATAGTCGAGGTTCCAGACGGAGGCGATCCACACGCCGCGGACCTCGGAATCCGGGTCGATCAGGTGTCCGGCCTCGATCATCGGGGCGGGAGCGGGCTCGGGGGGGATATTCATGGCGGGCGGGACCTTTCTGCAGGATGGGAGGAGGAAGGACAGAAGAAGCAGACAGGACGCGGCGAGCGCGGTCCGGATCCAAAGCGGCGGGCGGGGGTTCTTCGGCATGGGACATCCCTTTCGCGGCGAACAGATTTCGACATTTATCTCAATTTATTGTACCATAAAACCCCCGCCTTTGCAAGGGGAGAGAGAAAAAGAGCCTGTTTTTTTCGCGCTCCATCCTATGCGGCGGGGGAGGGGAGTATGCCTGGGAGATTCCCTGTCCCGGAAACGGAAAAAGCCGCGTCCCTCGATGAAAGAAGGATCGCGGCGCGCCCCCGTCAGTCCTCGTACAGGTCCGACAGGGAGGCGAATTCGATATAGTCGGCGGGATCCACGTTCTTCCCGTCCACCGCAAGCTCGAAGTGGAGGTGGTTTTCCTCCGCGCTCTCGACGAGGGCCGTCTCCCCCGTCGCGCCGATGATCTGACCGGCCGTGACCTTATCCCCGATCTTCGCGATCTCGGCGGTCTCCTCGGACAGTCCCTTGTAGCGGGTCACGGCTCCCCCGTCGTGGGCGAGGACCACCGTATACCCCATCATCGGGTCCTTGAAGCAGGAGACGATCTCCCCGGAGGCGGCGGCGAGAACGGGAGTCCCCGGTACGGCGGCAAAATCGACGCCCGCGTGGATCCGGTAGTCGTTCATCGTGGCGGAGAACACCGGGACGGAGAGGGAGCAGGACTTCACCGCGGCGGCATTTTCAAGGGGGAGGACGAAGACGGGCAGGGAATCTCCGGGATCGGCGGAGACGGGAACGGCGGCAGGGGCGGCAGAGGCGTCTTCCGCTGCTCCGGCGTCTTTTCCGGGAGCCGGTTTCAGCCTCTCGTCCAGCTTTTCGGTCTCGGGGACTTTCAACCCTGCGTCCTCGGCCAGTTCTCCGGTCTTCTTTCCGTTGCCGGGGATCCTGTCCGGGACGGAGGGCTCGGCGGCCTTGTCCGTGATCCGGTTTCCGACGGGCGGGGCGGGATTCTCTTCGGACTTCGCTCTCCGGTTCGCTCCGGCGGTCAGGGCGGCGAGGGCGATCAGAACGGCGGACAGAATGGTGAGGATCGCCGTCAGGATGCGGTTCTGTTTTCTGGTTCTTGCGGTCATATCGGTTCCTTCCTTTGCGCAGTGCTTTTTCGGTCGGCACTATTGTGCACGGAAAGGAACGCGGTTATACAGGATCCGGGCGATTCGGGCGCGAAAATTTCAGCTCCGGCCGGCGGCGAAGGGAGCGGGGTCCACGTATTCGTGCCGGATTTCCCGGACCCCCTCCGAGGAGACCGCAAACACCGTGCCCCCGTTCAGGGAGGGCTCCCAGTAGCACCCCGGACCGGCTTTGAGGCTGTACACGAAGGTCACGCCCCGATAGCGGATCACGGTGTTGTTGACGTGGTCGTGGCCCGCGACGAGGGTTTTCGTGGAACCGAGGGCGAGGATGAGATCGAACATCCCCTCGTCGGCCGGATAGCTGCATATCCCCTCGTGCCGCACGCCGAAGGAGTCCTCGTATCCGGGATTCCACACCCCGGGGCCGTCGGCCTGCTCCGGCGTCACCGATTTCGGGTCGATCCCCGGCTTTTCGGCGGCGGCGTGGGCTTCGCGGTAGGCGTAGATCGGGATGTGCATGAAGAGGGAGGTATCGCGGCATCCGTCGGCTTCGAGGGCGGCGATCTCGTTCCGGTACCAGTCGAGCTGAGCGGGCCAGAGCTTCGCCCATTCCTCGCTCTTTTCTCCCTTTTCGTTGACGTAGGGCGCGCGGTCGTGGGAGTCCATGACGAGGATCCCTTCGACGGGACGCCCCTCTTCTTCGATGCGGATGACGTAATTCCCGTTCCCGAGATCCGCCGGGCCCCGCTCGTAGAGGCAGAGGGGACGGGTGAGATAGCGCTTCACCACCGCCTCGACTTTCTCCGGTCCCCCCTGATTGTCGTGATTCCCCCACATCGGAGCCCACGGGATCCCGGTGGAGTCGAGCAGGTCCGCCAGCGCGTCGTAGGCTGCGTCGTTCCCCGCCCAAGCCAAGTCCCCCGATACGGTGATGAGACCCGGCCGGACGCGCTTCACAAGCTCCCGCACAGTTCCTTCGAGGATGAGGCGGTTCGGATGATCCTCCGCCCATTCCCCGTCGCCCAGCTGGGGATCGGAGAGATTGAGCACGATGAAGTCCTCGCCCGGTTTCTTTTCGAGCCTGAACATGAAAGAAGTCCTCCGTTCTTTGGTTTCCGTTTTCCGCGCCCATTATACCAGAGACGGCGGAAAATGTCAATTCCCGCTCCCGCCCCCGAAAGACTTGACATCCCCGCCGCGGAATGCTATAATCGACCTGTACGAGAGTTTTCCGACTGAGTCCAGTCCCCGAAGGAGATTCTGCCGTGATCCGTCCCTCCTCCCGCTCCCATCCGTCCCGCGCCGCGCTGACCGCCCTTCTGCTCGCCGCGCTGATCCCGGTTCACACGGTGTTTTTCGCGTCGTGCACCCTCCGGGAGTCGGAACCCGAAACCGGCATGACGGCGGACAAACCCGAAACCGAACCCGCCCCGGAGACGGATCCGAAGTCCGAGACGAAGCCTGAAACGGAACCGGCTGCGGAGACGAAAGCAGCACCGGAAACGGAAGCCAAACCCGAAACAGAAGCTGCACTCGAAACGGAAGCTGTACCCGAAACGGAAGCGCAACCGATCCCGGAGCCCGAACCGGAGCCCGAACCGGAACCCGAACCGGAGCCGACGCCCGAGCCAGAACCAGAGCCAGAGCCGGAGCCCGAACCGGAGCCGACGCCCGAGCCAGAACCAGAGCCAGAGCCGGAGCCCGAACCGATCCCCTTCACCCCGGGGGAGATCACGGATGATCGGTACACCAACGAATGGGCCGGACTGCGCTTCCTTCTGCCGGGGGAGGGATGGCATTTCTCCGACGCCAAGTCCCTCGGAGCCCTTGCCGGAAGCGGGGAGGAGGAGAGCGGAGCCGTCGTCGGGATGCAGGCGGTGTCGGAGGGCGGAGCCAACGTGCTCGTGCTCTTCCAGAAGGCGGACACCCTACTCGACGGCGAAGGGCGGGAACCCTCGGAATCCGAATACGCCGGAGCTCTGGCGGACGGGATGCTCGCGGGGGGATCCGACGGTACGAAGGCCGTGGGCGCCGCGCTCTCGAGGGCAGGACTTGCCGGAGGCGTCTGGACCCGCGCCACGTTCCCCCTGACCTTCCCGGAGGGCGAGGAGAGCTCCAGCGTGTGGTACGTGCAGAAAAGGGCGGACGGGTGGTTCGTGACGGTGGCCGTGACCGAATCCCCCGCCGACTGGATCACGGCCCGCCAGCTTTCCTCCCTCTTCACCGCGCCGGACGCTCCCCTGCCCGCTCTGCCGAAGCCGCCCGCCCGGGATCCCGTGTTCTTCCGCTGGGGCGGGGATTCGGAAGAGAACGGCGTCTACCGCAATCCCTTCGCAGGGATCTGCATCGCGGCGGCGGAGGGATGGACCTTCGAGACCCGGGCAGAGATCGCCGGACGCAACGGCATGACGGGACCCGAGGACGCTGAGGCCTTCGACGCCCGCTCCTCCCGCTGCGCCGCGTCCTTGAACGGACCGGACGGCGCGACCATCCGCCTCAATTTCGTAAAGCTCGACGCCCTCGGAGGCGGGGAGGACGGCTGGCTCCGATACGCGGGGTTCATGGTCCAGACCCTCCGGGAACAGGGCGAAGCGAGCGGATTTGCCGTCACGGCCGACGAGGGGGAGGAGATCGCCTTCGCCGGGGAAGCGTGGTACGCGCAGATCCTCACCTATTCCCACGACGGGTACGCGGTCGGTCAGCAGATGCTTCTCTGGCGAACCGTGGAAGACGATCTGGCGGAACTGATCCTCGACGACGGCATCCTCGGCTCGGCGGATCTTAAAACGATGGCCGCCATGATCTCGAAAGAGGGAGAGTAAAAGGAGGGAACAGAATGATTCTGTATGCCGCGCTCATGTTTCTGACCTCGGCCCTGCTGTGGGCAGTCGGCGCGCTGATTTACCGGGGCAGGACCGGCCTGATCCACGATTACCACCAGATGAACGTAAAGGAAGAAGACCTCCCGGCTTACGGCAGAGCGATGGCAGCGGGACTTTTCGTCCTCGCCGGATCCTTCGATCTCAGCGGGATCTTTGCGCTGTTCGGGGAAAACAGGTTCCTTTCCTCGGCTTCGCTGGCGGTGCTGTTTGTCGGGATCGCCGTTTCCGTCGTCCTGCTGATCCGCGCCCAGAAGAAGTACAACGGGGGATTGTTCTGATTCCCCCGCTATCCTTCCGAACGATACAGAAAGCCCTCCGCCGCACATCAGGGTTATCCTTCGCGAGCTCACGGCAAGGCCGTTCGCATTCTACGGAGAGCGATCAAAACCCATGAAGACAGCTTTATAGAAGGAATATAGTATCATTTATTTCTTTTTTCTCCCAATCCGTTCTTTCAATTTCGCAAAGAACCGGTCGAGGCGGTCGGCGACCTGCTTCGGGACGGGAAGGGAGGGGAGTTTCAGCTCGTGGCGTTTCGGATTGACGATCTCCTCGTAGGCGGGATCCTGATAGTAGTTCTCCGTCTCGGGGGGCTTCCCGATTTTGACCAGACGCTTTTCCGTCAGTTCCTTGATGACCGCGTAGATCACGGCGAATGTGGGAACGCCGAAGAACATGCCGAACACGCCGAAGAACCCGCCCATGATCGTGATGGAGACGATGATCCAGAGGGGATTGAGCCCGACGAAGTCGCCGAGGATCTTCGGGCCGATCACGTTGCCGTCGAGCTGCTGGAGCAGGACGATCAGAAGAATGAACCACAGGGTCATTTTCGGCTCGGCGATCAGGATGAAGAACGCCGAGGGGATCGCGCCGATCAGGGGACCGAAGAACGGGATCACGTTGGTGATGCCGACGATCATGCTGATGAGGGGGGCGTAGGGCATACGGAAGATCTTCATCAGGATGAAGCAGAGCAGGCCGATGATGAGGGAGTCGAGCAGCTTTCCGTTGATGAATCCGCCGAAGGTGTGGTCCGTGAGGGTGACGTAGTGCAGGATGCGGTCGTAGGCCTTGTCCGGCAGGAAGGAGTGGTTCAGCTTTCGCAGCTGCGCGAAGAGATTCTCCTTGAAGAGCAGGAAGTACACGCCGAAGACGATGCCGAGGACGACGTTTTTGGTTTCCGTCGCGAAGGTGGTGACATAGGTGCCCGCGTTGGACATGATGGAGTACATATTGGTGTAGAGCCACTCGCCCGCGCGGATGATGAGGTCGGAGAGCTTGCTCCGCAGTTCCCCGAAGAGGGAGGAGGCGATGATCGGACCGACGACCGGCGTCTCCGGCGAGAGGTTCAGGAACCATTCCTGCACGGTGCCGATAAAGTTCTTGGTCCTTTCGAGAAGGGACGTCAGGCTGTCGACGATCTGCGGGATCACCGTCGAGAAGAACAGCGCGAGGATCAGAAGGAAAATGACGTAGGTGCAGAGGAGGGAGAGCAGGCGGATCAGGCGCGTCCGGGGCTTTTCCTTACGGAGCGGCGCGAAGACCTTCTGCTCGAAAAACCGCATCATCGGCCAGAGGATATAGGCGATCACGATGGCGTAGAACAGGGGCTTCATCACCCGGATGCAGTTTTTGAAGAAAGCGCCGATCATTCCCTGATGCCAGAGGAAGAGGAGCACGGGGACCGCCAGGATCGCAACGACCGCGGGGATCCATTTCTTCATGCCCTTCGTATCCTCGGGAGTCCACTCAAATTTCATCGTCCGTTCTCCTTCCCGCCGTTCTTCTCCGATTATTATACTTGAACCGCGTCCACTTTACAAGATGCCCGGCGTTTTTTTAACGTAATTTTCAGAATTTTAAGCAAAAAACGGCCTGTCGGGGCTTTCCCGGGCCTTTTCCGCGGGGAGGAATTGCAAAGCCGCTCTTGCGAAATCCGCCGGGATGCGGTATAATACGGGAAGAAAGAAAAAACAGCCGGGAGCCCGCGATGAAAAACACGAAGACCGTCTATACCTGCAAAAACTGCGATTACCAGAGCGCGAAATGGCTCGGCCGCTGTCCCCAGTGCGGAGAGTGGAACACCTTCGAGGAGGAGACATACTCCGCTCCCCCGAAATCCGCCGCAAAAGGAGGACGGCTGACGGGAGGACGGGAGCGGGACCACGCCGTCCGGTTCGGGGATTTCGAAGCGCCCGCATATCTGCGCCATTCCACCGGGATCGGGGAGCTCGACCGGGTGCTCGGCGGCGGGCTCGTGGAGGGCTCCGTCGTTCTTCTGGCCGGGGAACCGGGGATCGGAAAATCCACGCTCCTCATGCAGCTCTGCGGACAGATCGGCGACTCCTGCAAGGTGCTCTACGTCTCGGGGGAGGAATCGCGCTCCCAGCTCAAAATGCGGGCGGACCGTCTGGGGGTGAACGCTTCCCAGCTCTACGTGCTCACGGAGACGGTCATCGAAGCGATCCTCTCGGAATACGACAAGCTGAAGCCGGATCTCATGATCGTGGACTCCATCCAGACGATGGTCTGCGAGGATGCGGCCTCCTCCGCGGGCAGCGTGACCCAGGTGCGGGAATGCGCCTCCCGGATGATCGAGAGGGCAAAGACGGACGGGGCCTCCGTGGTGATCGTGGGGCACGTGAACAAGGAGGGCGGGATCGCGGGCCCGAAGGTGCTCGAACACATGGTTGACGCCGTTCTGACCTTCGAGGGCGACCGCCGGATGCCCCACCGGATCGTCCGGGCCGTCAAGAACCGCTTCGGGTCGACGAACGAGATCGGGGTCTTCTCGATGGAGGAGCATGGACTCGAGGAAGTCGCGAATCCCTCCGCCATGCTCCTCGAAGGCCGTCCGACGGGGGTGAGCGGGAGCTGCGCCGTCTGCGTGATGGAGGGGAGCCGCCCCCTGATCGCCGAGATCCAGGCTCTCGTCACCCCGACGGTCTTCCCCTCGCCCCGGCGCACTGCGAACGGCGTGGACTACAACCGGATGTGCCTGCTCCTCGCCGTCCTCGAAAAGCGGCTGGGACTGAAATTCTCCGCCTGCGACGTGTATCTCAACGTGATCGGGGGCCTGCGTCTGGACGAACCTGCGGCGGACGCGGCGGTCTGCTTCGCCCTGATCTCCTCCCTGCGCGACATCCCGGTCCCGGACGACGTGATCGTCTTCGGGGAACTCGGGCTGTCGGGGGAATTCCGTTCGGTCGCCTCCGCCCCCCAGCGCGCGAACGAGGCCTTCCGTCTCGGATTCACAAAGCTCGCCCTGCCGAAACGCTGCGCCGGGACTCTCCCGGACCTCCCCGACGGCGCGGAACTCATCCCCATGACCGGGATCTACGACGCGCTGCGGCTGTTCCGGGACAAAAAGCCGGACCCCGCCCCGGAAAAAGAATCCTGATACTGTTTTCCTTCTATGGAGCTATCTTCATGGGTTTTGATCGCTCTCCGTAGAGTGCGAACGACGGGGTGGGAATGTCATATATCCAAACATGACACGGGCCGTCCCACCCCCGAGAATCCCCTTTGGGAATTCTCGCTTATGTCAGCCGTAACATTGAGCCCACGAACAATAACTCTGATATGGTTGGATGGCTATATGACGAAATGGAGTCAGCCTTGTTCTGCCCCAATTGAAGTTTCTTGCCAGGCTTCTTTTCAAAGAAGCCGCGTATCTCCTTAGAAGGGATATAGTATGAAAAGAAAGAAGACTTCACGGACAGAAACCGGAAGTCTTTTTTGATGCCCGGAGGATCACCTCTCGACGAGGATCCTCCCCCCGCCGAGGTGGAACACGCGGATCCCGTACCGCTCCGCCGTCATGCCCGCACGGATCAGACCGTCTGAGGAGCGGGGATCGGGACAAAGATATTTCCCGGGCTCCGGCGGGATCAGCGTCACGCAGCCCGCTCCGTTCGGCACCCCGCCCCGGATCCTCCAGAACACCGCGCCGTCCGTTTCGAGCTCCGCGTCCAGCCCCTCCGCTGTACGGTATTCGACGATACATCCGTTCTCCCCGTCCAGCGGAAGGTTCAGGAGTTTCAGCCCGCCCGCTTTCCCGAGGGGCGTCAGCACAATCTCCGCCTTCTCCCCCGGGAGGACTTCGAGGACCTGTTCGTCATCGATCCACCCGAGCCTCCATTTGTGCCAGCCGATATAGTCCGGCGCGGTCCCCTCGATCAGGCCCATGAGATCGAACGGCCCGCAGTGGGCGAAGCAGTCGCGGATCCCCTCCGGCACCTCGTAGAGATAGAGATCCGGCAGTCCGAGGATATGGCCGTTCTCGTGGCAGAACAGTTTCCCCCGGCGGGAGAACATATCCGCGCCGAAGGTGACGACGAGCCCGCAGCCCGTCCCGTTCTTCGCCCGCACAGGCCATTCCTTCGCCGTCATCGTGGGGGAATAGGGGACGGCGCTTCCCTCCGCCGGGACGATGTAGAGGATGTCGCAGGCGTCAAAGTCGATCCCCTCCGCCGCGTTCATGGCGTCCTTGATGTAGGTCCGGTGGGTCTCCCATGTGATGACCCGCTCCATCCGGTAGTCCGCGTCCTCCTTCGGCATACGGACCCAGCCGGGAAAGAGCTCGATCGTAAGATCCAGCCTCCCGTAGGAGACCGCGCGGTAGATCCGCAGTCCGTCCCCCGCGAGAAGATCGTAATAAAACTGCGGGTCGGGATGGGGACAGGATGCCGCCGGCCTGTTCGGAAAATCGACGCAGAGGAACAGAGCCCGGAGGGGTCTGCGCGCGTCGGCCGCCGTTTTCGTGTCGATGGCGAATCCCGCGTTCAGGCCGTGCAGCGGAGAGGTGTATTTCGTCATGGACTCTCCCCCCGCTCAGACTGCCAGAAATCCCGCAGCCCCGTGAGCCGGAAGCGCGATTTTGATCGAATCCGCCGCCTCTTCCACACGTCCCGTCCAGAACTCCGTCAGGCGGCAGGGACCCCCGATCTCCGCGTCGGAAAGGGGAACGTCGAATTCCACATCATCCTCGCCCGCGTTGAAGAGCGCGAGGAAATGCCCGCCCTCCGCGTTCTCGGCGACCCAGAGGATCGATTCGCCCTCCCCGTTTTTCCGCCGCCAGACCGGATGGGCGTGACGGGCGTTTTTGTGCATCGAGAGGATCCTGCGGTTGGTCAGGAGCCCGAGGGTGAAGACGTCGAATCCGGGCATGTCGCCGCCGATCATCAGGGGGGAGCGCATGATAGACCAAAGGGTCATCATCGTCTTCTGCTCGTCCTCCGTGAAGCGGGTGCGGTTCTCCCGGCCGTAGACCTGACGGATCGGACCCACGGGGAGCATGTCGGCGTCCGGCCAGTGCCCCGGTCCCGCGTGGATGCACCAGGTCTTCGCGCGGTCGAACATATCGTAGAGCAGACGCCAGTCGTCCCAGAAATCGTCGGTGATCCGCCACATGTTCGCGGTCTCCTTGTAGAGCTCCGCTTTCTCCGGCAGGGCGGGTCCGGGGGAGAGGGACAGCACGATCTCGCGCCTGCAGTTCTTCACGGCGTCGGAGATCAGTTTCAGTTCCCGCTCGCACCGGGGCATTTCGCGGGCGATGTCGTCGCACTTGACGAAATCCACGCCCCAGGAAGCGTAGAGCGCGAAGAGGCTCTCGTAGTATTCCCGGGCTCCCGGCTTCGAGGCGTCGACCCCGTACATGTCGGAGTTCCAGACGCAGATCGAGGAGGGATCGGCGATCTCACGGGCGGTTTTGTCCGTCCCGAGGATCTTCGTGTTCCGGTGTGCCGCCTGCCGCGGGATCCCGCGCATGATGTGGATGCCGAATTTGAGCCCGAGGGAGTGGACGTACTCCGCCAGAGGAGCGAATCCCGCGCCGCCCGCAGCCGAGGGGAACCGGTTCACCGCCGGAAGCAGACGGGAGTATTCGTCCATGTCGAGATCGGTGAAGGGGTGGTACATGTGGCTCGACGCCGAGGGCTCGTACCACTGAATGTCCACGACGACGTATTCCCAGCCGAATTCTCTGAGGTTCGCCGCCATGTAGTCCGCGTTTGCCCGCACGGTCTCCTCGTTTACCGCCGCGCCCCAGCAGTCCCAGCTGTTCCAGCCCATCGGAGAAGTCTTTGCCGTCATTGCCATGTCTCCTTTTTGTTGTCTGTGTTTTCCTCTCCATTATAGCCGACGCGGGGGAAAATTGCAAGTCTTTTTTTCGGGGCTCTGCATAAGAGGGGGAGGGGAGGGCAATCCTTCGGTCGTACTCCCCCGGAAAAGGGGGAAACGGAAAGGAGAATCTCCATGAATCTCAATCAGAAGGAAACCGGGCTTGTTTCCGATCTCAAAGGCCAGGAGGAGATCTGCATCGAGAAGTATTCGAAGTACGCCGAGGAGGCCGGGGACAGCCAGCTGAAAGAACTCTTCCGCGGCATCGCGTCCGTCGAGCGTCAGCACCTCTCCACCCTGAACTCCATCGAAAAGGGGCAGAATCCCTCCCCATCCGGCTCCGGCTCGAACTCCGGGAGCGGATCCTCCCTGCCCCAGTCCTTCACGAAAGCCCCCGCTTCCGCCGACTGCGAAAAGGACCGCTTCCTCTGCTCCGATCTGCTCTCCACCGAGAAGCACGCCTCCCACCTCTACGACACCTGCATCTTCGAATTCCGCGACGAAAACGTCCGCCAGACCCTCAACCACATCCAGAAGGAAGAACAGACCCACGGCAAGCTGCTCTACGACTATATGAAGGCCAACAACATGGTCGAAGCGCAGTAAGCACCCATCAAGAAACCGCCCGGAAAGCTCCAAGCCCCGGACGGTTTTGTCATCTCGTCTCCCGGACGAGAAACTCCATGAGCGGGATGAACAGCGCGGCGGCGACCCGTCCCTCGTATTCCGGCGAGGCGAGAAGCTCCCGCTCTTCGGGATTCGAGAGGAACCCGCATTCCGCGAGGACCGCCGGGATCCGCATCCGGTGGAGCAGATAGATCGCGTTCGTCGCCGCTTTGGTCTCCCGGGTGTTGTAGGGATCCAGCAGCATCCGCCCGGAGATCCGGATCCGCTCCGCAAGCTCCCGGCTTTTCGGGTCGTTCGGGGAGTACCAGACCTGCATCCCGCTGTATTTCGTCTGGGGGAACTGGTTCTGATGGACGGACAGGAACACCTTCGCCCCCGATTCCTCCGCCAGCCGGAGCCGGTTCCGCAGATCGTAGGTCTTCTGCTTGCCGGCGTAGTCCGAAAGATCCCCGTAGCGGTCGTAGAGCATTTCGTCCTCCGTCCGGGTGAGGAGGGCGGGAAGGCCGAAGAGGGTGCAGAGATCCCCGAGCCGCTCCGATACCGCGAGATTCACGTCCTTCTCGACGATCCCCGCCACCGAAGCTCCGCCGTCCTCCCCTCCGTGCCCCGGATCTATGACGGCGAGGGGAACGGGCGCGGATGGGACGGGGGACTCCTCTGCCGGTCCGGGATCCCCCGTCTGCGAGACCGCCGCGGTCTCCGCCAGCTCGAAGGCCCCCCGCCCGAGGATGAAGCAGGATCCCGCGAGCAGCAGGGCGAAGCCCGCCATCGAGAGAAAGGAGAGGATTTTCCGCCGCATAAAATACCTCCGCACGGGATTTTGGTCCATCCTATGCGGAGGCGTCTTTTCGTATTCGTCCGGGGACTGGATCACGGGGAGGAAGTTCCGGCTCCCTTATCTCCCGTTCACCCGTTTTCCCGTCGCGCAGGGCAGGGTGACGTTCCCGTTCTCGTCCGGGAAGGGCGTGAGATCGTCGAATCGGACTTTGTCCCGCTCCTCGGGCTTCCTGAAATCGGGGATATAATAGGTCTTCCCGTCTTCCATGCAGGACCGCCACGCGAGGATGCCCACCGCCGACATGGCCGCGCCGCGGTAGACGTTGAAGAAGGGCTCCGTCCCGTTTCTCAGGTACTCCATGAAGTTGTACACGGTCCAGAAATCCCCGCCGCCGTGTCCCGCTCTCTCCGCCAGATCCCCGTTCGCAGGCCAGGAGGGGGCATAGGTCCGGGACTGCTCCTCTCCCTCCGGAACGAGCCAGTGGTGGTAGACGAGATTCACATTCCCGCCGAGGGTCCGCCCGGTCTCGCAGCTTCCGTTCTCCCCGACAAAGCGGTAGCCCGAGGGGGATCCCATCGCCGCGCATCCGGTGAAACGGAAGAGGGCGCCGCCGTCCGTGATGCAGTTCATCATGGCGAAGGCGTCGTAGTTGTGGCGGAAATCGTCGTATGCTTCGAGCACGTCGGAGTGGACCGCGAAGGCGTTGACCTTGACCGGCATCTGTCCCGTGACGTGCATGAGGGGCCCGAGGGTGTGGGTGACGTAATACGTCCGGGGGAGCCACGCGCGCCAGTGGTATTTCCCGGGGGTCAGGGCGGCAAGCTCCTCCTTCGGGCAGGTGTGGTTGTATTCGCCCTCCGCGTAGAGGATCCGCCCGAGCTTCCCCGTATCCGCGATCCGCTTCATCTCCAGCAGAGCGGCGGAGAAGGGGTAGTTCTCGGCGATCATGTACTTCGCCCCGGTGCGCTCCGCCGTTTCGACGAGTCCGACGCATTCCGCGAGGGTCGGGGCGGAGGTGCATTCGGAGAAGACCGCGATCCCCTTTTCCATCGCCCGGACCGCGCATTTCGCGTGCTCGTGGAAGTAGTTGCAGAGGAACACGGCGTCGAGACCCTCCCCGAGCATTTCCTCATAGTCGGTGAAGAGCTTCGCCCGGGGACAGCGTTTTCCCGCGGCTTTCAGCTTGTCCTCCTGCCGGTCGCAGAGGGCGGCGATCACCGCGTCGTCGAATCCTTCGAGGATGGAGAGGAAACTCGATCCCCGCCAAAGTCCGTAAATGCCGATTCTGAATTGTTTCATGACTCCGCTCCTTTCAGTCTGACAGGCAGGTCCGGCTGCCCGGGATGGGAAATCGGACCGTCAAAAATCCGTGGCCAGCGCGATATACCGCCGGTTGTCCTTTGTGCACGCGCAGTAGAAATGATAGACATGCCCCTCCCACGTCACGATCCAGGGCTTGTGGGCGTATACGTCCTGATTCGGATCGTCGGCGGAGGGAGCCATCGTCGGGGTCCCGAGCCATTCCGTCCAGTGGATCAGGTCGTAGGAGCAGGCGAAGGTGTCGAAGGCCGAGCGGGAGCGGTTGAACTTCATGATATTCATGATGTACAGCCCGTCCCGTTCTCTCAGGATCATCGGATCGGCGGTGATGTAGCAGTCCGGGTCCCCGGTGATGTCGTCGACGATCGGGTATCGGCCGTACCGGGTCCAGCGGACCATGTCGTCGGAGACCGCCGTGTAGATCCGCTCGTGGCCGTCGTATGCCTTCGCGTTGTAGCACATCACGAAATCATGGCCGGTCAGCCGCTCTTCGTCCCGGATCACCGTGCTCTTGTAGAGGGTCCTTGTCTCGAAGAAACGGGCGTCCGGGTCGGCGGGGGTCAAAATCGGCTTGTCTTCCCGGATGTAGGACTGCGGATCCAGCGGGTCCCGGGCGGAGGCGATCCCCATGAGCAGCGGGTCGGGCTCATATCCGTCGCTTGCCCCGGCCAGATACGTCATCCAGTACCGGCCGCCGTAGGTCGAGAGAGCGCATCCTCCTCCGACGGCCGGATCGTACAGCGCGGCATATCCCGCGATCTGCTTGGAATCCCATTCCCGTCCGGGATCCCGGCAGAGGAGGGGCCCGGCATACCGCCAGCGGAGCAGATCGTCGGAGACGGCAAGATGGGTCTCGTAGCCGGAGACGCGCGTGTCCTTGGAGATAGCGATGAAGATCATGTACCATCCGCCCCGGTACCGGAATACGCTCGGGCAGTCCGTAAACCGGTCGTCAAACTCCATGACCGGACCGCGCAGAACGGGGGTGTCGAGCATCGCCCTCACTTCCCTCATGCGCTCCGGCGTCACCGTCCTGTCCGCGTACTGATTCTGATAGTTGAACTCTTCCATGCTGTCCGCTTCCTTTCCGATGTCGTACTTTCCGGGGGATCGCCCCGTTCCATTATACCACACCCCGCCCCGTTCTGCAAGCCCGTTCCGGAGGTAATACTAATCTCAAACTAAAAGGGAAAACGCGGCTTCTTGAAAGAAGCCTGGCAAGAACTTCTGAAATGGGAAAAGGACAGGCGTTATCGTTCGTGAGCTCACAATCATAGATTGTTCGCACTCTACGGAGAGCGATCAAAACCCATATAGTTAGCTTTTTAGAGCGAGAATAGTATAAAATATCGGATCCCGTCCATCCGGCGCAGAAAAAAGCCCCCCGTCCGTGAAGAGAGCGGGGAAAGGGCTGATATCCGGTTTGTCCGGTTCGCGGAAAATGCCGCGTCCGGGCTTTGCGGGAGCCTGGATCAGAAGCCGTACTGCGAGGTTTTTTTGGTGCCGCCGATGTAGTCCCGTTCGAGGGAGAGGTGGCCGTTTTCCATGCGGAAAATGCGGTCGGCGTGGTCGGCGATGGCCAGGTCGTGGGTGACCATGATGAGGGTCTGGCCCATATCTTCACGGGTTTTCAGAAGCAGTTTCAGCACTTCGTCCGCGTTCGCCCGGTCGAGGTTGCCCGTCGGTTCGTCCGCGAACAGAATGTCGGGCATGTTGATCATGGCGCGGGCGATGGCGACTCTCTGCTGCTGGCCGCCGGAGAGCTCGGAGGGCAGGTGGTTGAGACGCTCGGTGAGCTGCAGGGTCTCCACAAGGCGGCGGAGGGTTTCCTGATAGGAGAGCTCCGGCTTGTTGCACATCATGGTGGGGATCAGGATGTTTTCGAGGGCGGTGAATTGGGGAATCAGGTTGTGCCGCTGGAAGACAAATCCCATGTTGATGCCGCGGAACCGGCTCAGTTCGTCCGAGGACATTTTCGTGATGTCCTGCCCGCGGATGAGCACGCGGCCGGCGTCGCAGGAATCCAGCCCCGCGCAGATGTGCAGGAAGGTGGATTTGCCGGAACCGGACGTGCCGATGATGGCGACGAATTCCCCGTGCTCCACCTTGATGGAGGCGCGGTTGACGGCGGTGATAACGGTATCGTACTGTTTGTACTGCTTGATGACGGACTCCGTCTGGAGCATATATTCGGGCGCGGTGTTTGCCATTTCGTTCTGTTCCTTTCCGATCGTTCAGATTCTTATTCGTCCGCACCGAATTCCCGGCCGGCGCCGCCGTTTTCGAGGGAGTAACGGTTCTTGTAGTAATTGCGGTAGGGCAGATAGGTGGAGAAGAAGCCGCAGAAGACGGACATCACGATGCTCGTGAGGATCGCGTACCAGGGCATGTAGAAGACGTAGCGCACATTCTCGCGGGTGAAGTAGGGCATGATGACGTTGTAGATATAGAAGAGGATGTAGCTGCCCGCGTAGCTCAGAATAATGGAGAATATGAGCGAGAGGATCGCCATGCTGAGTCCGCCCTGCAGGTAGATCTGCCGGATCTCCTTCGCGACCGCGCCGAGGGACTGGAGGATGTTGAACTCCTTCTCGCGCTTGCCGTAGTAGAGGGCCTGGGAGAAGAACCACACGAGCGGTGAGATCACGAGGATCATGAGGGAGATCGCCACATAGAGCTCGTTGTAGTGCTTGTCGTGGGCCACGAAGTTCGTGAGCGCGACGTCCTTGTTCGAGATCTTCACGTCGCCGTAATCGTGGCTCCAGAGGCGGATCCGGGCGTAGAGCTCGTTGACCTCGTCCGGGGTGGCCTCATGTTCGAGGTAGATGTTGAAGGAGGAGGCCTTCGGGGTCTTTCCGGTGATGCGCTTGTAGTTGTCCAGGTTCATGAAGATCGGGGTCGAGCCGCTGGGAATGTCCTTGATGATCGCGCCCACCGTGAAGGTGAGGTATTCGAATTCGAAGAACGAGATCTGGTCTTTCAGCAGCACGCGCCCGGTGACGTTGGAGTCCACCGAATGGATCTGGCCGGTCTTCACGGCGATCTGGATCTGGTCGCCCACCTTGAACCTGAAGGTCGGGACGTTCGACACCGCGTCGCCCACCACCACGTAGCCGGGCTCGAGAACGGTCTTCAGGTCGCCGACATAGTCGTAGTCCTCGAGGATCTGGAGCTGTTCCTCGGACATGGCGGTGTAGAGGACCTGGTTTGCCGCCCGGTAGCTCTTTCCGCCGGTGTCGAACATCGTGCCGTCGTACCGGACGAGGTTCTTGAACGGCCGGACGTTCTTCGTCGGGATCAGGATGTGGGAGGCGATATCCATCGCTTCGGTGGCGTTGTCGTTGATTTCCACCGCCCGGACGTGATCCATCGCGTAGAGTTCGCGGCTCATGATCTCGTCGTACTCGAAGCCGGATTCTTTCAGGTTGACCTCGAACTGGGGGCGGGGGTAGTAGAGGTCGGTGGTGTAGATGTTCGCCATGTAGAGGCCCATGATGAAGAGGGCGCAGAACACGATCGCGGTCGTCAGCACCTGCAGATTGTACTTGCGGAACCGCCAGAGGGAATAGAGCTCGTATTTCGTCGGGAACTTCTCGCCGAAGATGTTGAAGGAGCGCATCGGGGAGGTGACGAGGTTGGAGTTGTCCTCGGTGATGATGAGCCCCATCGGGTCCTTCACCGACATGATCTTCATCGGCGTCCAGCAGGAGGCGAGGATGACGATGAGGGTGAAGATGAAGGTCTTTAAGATCGAGAGCCCGTTGAAGAGGAAGCCGTATCCGTTGGAGCGGTAGATCAGCCAGGAGATGAGGGTCGAGACGCCGAGCGACGGCAGGAAGGTGACGACGAAGATGATGAACAGCTCCCAGAAACAGGTGGAGAACAGCATCTTGAAGTCCGCGCCGAAGGTCAGGTAAATGCCGTACTGGAATTTGTACTGATTGATGCGGATGTTGTAGAGCGAGGTCAGGAGGAAGATACAGACCGCCAGAAGCAGCAGGGTGATGAACACGAAGGTGACGGCGTTCGCCCTTTCGTTGTCCTCGAAGGTGAGGAGCGGGGTCGTCGCCTTGGTGAAGGAAGTGCCCTCCGATCCCAGCGCGGCAAGTTCCTTTTCATAGCTGGTGGTGAAGCGTTTCAGCGAGGCCTTGAGGTCGTTGATGAAGAAGAGGTAGATGTCGTATCTCTTCTCTCCGTTGAAGTGGTTGACATATTCCTCGGAATGGACCACGTTGAACACGATATCGCTTTTGAAGACCGCCCCCTCGTCGTTGATGAGGTAGCGCGCCTGGTCGTCGTTCAGCCCTTTCAGGACCATGTGGTAGTCGTACTGATCCATGACATGCTGGTATTCCACGTGGTTGTTGTTGTCGTTGGACACCGTCATCATGCCGTAGAGGATCTGAACGATGATGATCGCGATGAAGAAGGGCAGGTACTGCCTGAAATTGAAGAACACCGTCTTCCAGGCGATGGTGATGCTTCGTTTCAGGTACTCGAATACTTTTTCCAAAGCCGAACTCACTCCTGTTTTCGATTTCCCGGCGCGGCGGGTCAAAGGGCACCGGGACCCTTCCGAAATTATAGCACGGAACCGGTGTCAATTGTTGGCTATTTTGTGAACATCGCGCGGTTTTCCAGGATCCGGGAGATACAAAATCCGCCCGCCAATTTGTCTATATTGTCGGTTGTAGCTGTTTTGTAAATTTTTTGGGACGCGGGTCATTCTCCCGCGGCGTCGAGCCAGTACCGGAGGGCCCGGGGCATGTCCTCCTCATCGTAGATCCCGTGTAAGAACATGTCCCCCCGGAAACCGTACTTCCGGAGCAGGGAGGCCATATACGGAAAATCCACGATGCCGAGGCCGGTCCCGCAGAAGGAGATTCCGTCTCCCTCCCGGATGTCCTTCCCGTGGGCGGCGGCGATTTTGTCCCCGAAGGCCGCGAACGCCTCGTCCAGCGTGCGGCGGGCGTTCGAAGGGTGGGCCTCCCCGGCGCGGAAGAGATTCGCGGGGTCGAGGATCATGCGGAGTTTGTCCGAACCGACGGCTTCGAGGAGCCTCTTCACTCTCGAGGGCCGGTCGATCACGTTCGATGCCTCCGATTCCACGGCCAGGATCACGTCTTCCTCCTCCGCGATCTCCACGGCCCGGGAGACCGTCGAGAGCATGGCGTCCCAGGCGGCCTCGCTGCCGTTGTCCGGGTGGGGGGTCCAGAGATGGGCGGCGTTCCGGGTGCCGGTGCAGAGGGAGAGGACGGGGCATCCGAGGGCCTTCGCCGCCTCTGCGTGGACCCTCAGACGTCTCAGCCCTTCCGCGCGGATCTCGGGATCCGGGTGCGCCATATTGAAGGTCGCGTTGACGACGCCGATGGGAAGACCGGTCTTTTCGGACGCGGCGGCGACGGCGGAGAGGGTGGCCGCGGTGATCTCCCCCGGAAGTTCCAGCTGACCCGACGGGACGAAATCCGACTCCGTCACCGAGGAGAAGGCGAACTGAACGCATTCGAATCCGAGGGCGAGGATCTTTTCGAACAGCGCGGCGGCGGGGAGCAGGGGGCTTTTTTCAAAATCGGTGGTGCAGACGCCCGTTTTCATGGGATCCTCCGGTTCAGTTCAGATGCGCGATGGCCGCGGTCTCGACGGGGAAGGCGGAACGGTAGCGGGCGAGGAAGCGGTTGAACCCTTCGATCTCCTCCTCCGTCGCCATGAGGGTGGTGGATTCGGCGTCGGCGAAGACCTTGGTGTCGAGGTAATCCGGCAGGCTTTCTCCCTCGGCCCGGTTGAGCATATAGGACGCCAGAAGCGCCATGCCGTAGGGACCTCCGCTTTCGGCAGTCTTCATGACGGATACCGGGACCCCTGCCGCCGCGGAGAGCATCCTCTGTCCGGCTTCCTCGGTCTTGAAGTAGCCGCCGTGGCCGAACAACCGGTCGATGCGGAGCTTTTCCTCGTTCGTGAGGATGTCGAGGCCGATTTTCAGCGTCGCCAGAGCGGAGAGCAGATGGGTCCGCATGAAGTTCGGCAGATTGAACCGTGCGTTTTCCGCGCGCGCGAAGACCGGACGGCCCTCGTTGACGTCGGTGATCCCCTCGCCGGAGAAGTAGTTGTAGGAGAGCAGTCCGCCGCAGTCCGGGTCCCCTTCGAGGGCGGAGAGCAGGAGCAGATCGTAGAGGGCGGGCTTTGAGATCTCGAGCCCCGCGCGCTTCGCGAATTCTCCGAAGAGGCCGATCCACGCGTTGATGTCGGAGGTGCAGTTGTTGCAGTGCACCATCGCCACAGGCAGGCCGTCCGGGGTCGTCACCATGTCGATCTCCCGGTGGGTCCCCGGCAGATGATCCACCACGACCATCGCGAAGTCCGAGGTCCCGGCGGAGACGTTGCCCGTGTAAAGCCGGACGGAATCGGTGGCGACCATGCCCGTCCCCGCGTCCCCCTCCGGCGGACAGAAGGGGATCCCGGCCCGGAGATTTCCCGTGGGATCGAGGAACGCCGCGCCCGCTTCGGTCAGAACGCCCGCGTTTTCCCCGGCTTCGAGCACCGCGGGGAACACGGAGTCCGCCGTCCAACCGTAGCCGCAGGGGGCCAGCAGATCCCGGAATTTCGAAAGCATCGCGGCGTCGTAGGTCTTCGTCGCGCTGTCCACGGGGAACATGCCCGAGGCCTCCCCGATCCCGAGGACCCGGCGTCCGGTCAGCAGTTCGTGGATGTACCCGGCCACGGTGTTGATGTGGTCGAGGCGGGCGAGATGCTCCTCCCCGTTCAGCACGGCCTGATACAGATGCGCGACGCTCCACCGCTGGGGGATGTTGAAGCCGAAGAGGGCGGTGAGCTTTTCCGCGGCTTCCCCGGTGATCGTGTTGCGCCAGGTGCGGAAGGGGACGAGGAGGGCGCCGTCCCGGTCGAAGGCGAGATAGCCGTGCATCATGCCCGAGATGCCGATGGCTCCGACGGTCTCGAGGGGCTTACCGAACTTCTCCTTCACATCCGCTGCGAGGGAGGCGTAGCAGCTTTTCACCCCGTTCAGAATGTCGTCGAGGGAGTAGGTCCAGATCCCGTTTTCGAGTTTGTTTTCCCAGTCGTGGGAGCCGGAGGCGGCGATCTTGCGGTCTTCGTCCAGGAGGACTGCCTTGATGCGGGTGGAGCCGAGTTCCAGTCCGAGAGCGGTTTTCGTAAAGTCCATGATGTGTTCCTTTCGGATCGTCAGTCTGTTTCCTCCATTATGCCGTATTTTCGCGCTTTTGTCAAGAACGAACGGGAGAAAAGTCCCGCCGATCCCGGAAAAATCGCCCCCGGACCCGGTTGACAGCGGCCCTTTCCCTGTGGTAGAATACGGAAAAGGACAAGGCCGGGAAAACGCCGCGCCGGACACAGGGAGGAAGCCATGAAGGAGATCGGGATCGGGATCGTCGGGACAAATTTCGTTTCGGACTGGTTCGCGGAGAGCGCCGCCGTATCGGAGGGGATCCGGTGCGCGGCCGTCTATTCGCGGACGGAGGAGAAGGGCGGGGAATTTGCCGGGAAGCACGGGATCCCAAAGGTCTATACGGATTTTGAGGAATTCCTCTCCTCGGAGATCGACGCCGTCTATATTGCCTCGCCGAATTTCTGCCATTTCCCCCAGGCGGAAGCGGCTCTCCGCCACGGGAAGCACGTGATCGTCGAAAAGCCCGCCGCCCTGAACGGGAAGCAGTTCGCCGCCCTCACGGATCTCGCAAAGGAACGGGGCCTTGTCTGCATGGAGGCGATGCGGCCGGGTCACGATCCCGCGATGGAGACGGCCAGGGAAGCCATGAAGCGGATCGGCACGGTGAGAAGGGCGGTCTTCGACTTCTGCCAGTACTCCTCCCGCTACGACCGCTTCCGGAACGGGGAGATCCTCAACGCCTTCAACCCCGCTCTCGGGAACGCCGCGCTCATGGATATCGGGGTTTACGCCGTCCACAGCTGCGTCATGCTCTTCGGGGAGCCGGAATCGGTGTACGCGAAGTCCGTGATCCTGCAGAACGGCATGGAGGGCATGGGGACTGCGTTCCTCACCTATCCCGGCTGTCAGGCGGAGATCGTCTGGTCGAAGATCACCGAATCCGCCTGCCCTTCGACGATCACGGGGGAGGACGGCGCGGTCCTGCTCGGCAAGCTCTCCACCGTCGAATCCGTGACCCTCGCGCCTCGGGGAAAGGAAAAGACCGTCCTTCTCGCGGACAGAAAAGAGAACAATATGGTCTACGAGATAGCAGATTTCGTGAAAGCCGTCCGGGGGGAAGCGGATCCCGCCCCCTGGCAGAAAAACACCGCCCTCACCCTCGCCGTCATGGACGAGATCCGGGCCCAGAACGGCATCGTCTTCCCGGGCGAATGATCCTCATGGACAAACGCCCCATTCCCTGATTTTTCAGCCCGTCTCGGAGCCGGAAACCGACTGCATATCCCATGCCCTGCGAGGTCCTTGCATCAGACCTGCCCGTGTTTTCCCACCGGAATCAGACCGTCCGGAAGCGAAGCAGTACGGGAAAACAAAAAAACAACCGCCCGGCGGGATCAGAACGATCTTTCACCGGGCGGTCCTGTTGTTCGTTATACTCTTTTCAGCCTAAAAAAGCTGACTACATGGGTTTTGATCGCTCCCCGTAGAGTGCGAACAATCTATGATTGTGAGCTCGCGTGCGATAACACTGATAAGGTTGGATGGCTATATTGGTGTGCTAGGGTTTCGACTGTACGTGATTGGTATGACCTGTCCCTATCCACATCAAAAGTTCTTGCCAGGCTTCTTTCAAGAAGCCGCGTCTCCTTTTTACTGCAGTTCCCACGGATCGAGCAGGTCGAACGCGGCGGCGAGGGCCTCTTCCTTCGTCGGGAAGGATCCGGAATACTCCCCGCGGCATACGGTCTTGAAGAATCCGGGGCGGAAGCGGTCGGAGAGGAGGGTCACCGTCTCGCCGCGGTATTTCAGATATTCGTTCCCCTTCCGGCTCCGCTTCGTCTCGGTATGCAGGAAGGTCTCGCGGCGGGCCTGACGGTTCTTGAACTCCGCCTCCCGCTTCTTCGCCCGCTCGGGATCCCCCTCCATCCGGCCGGCGCAGACGCATCCCGCCCCGACGGAGACCGGCCAGGCGTCGTGCCGCATCACGTGGACGTAGCGGATGATCTGGTGCCCGCACATCCGGCAGGTCCCGACGGGCTCGCCGAGGTCGATCACCTCCGTGCAGACCCATCCGCTGTGGGGAACGTCGTCCCGCTTCCAGAGGTTTTCTTCGATCTCCGATCCCACGGGGGGACGCGCCCATTCGGGTTCGCTTTCCGCGGGGGCGGCGGTCTTCTCCTCCGGGATCATGGCGAGCTGGGCGGGGTCCTCCGGCTTCCGCTTCTGCGGCTTCGGCCTTTCTTTCTGCGGACGGTCTTCCCGCTGTTCCCGCTCTTTACCGATCCGCTCCTCCCAGGGATAGGATATTGGCTTTTCGCTCGCAGGACCGGCGCCGGATCCGTCGGAGGTCCGTTCCGCTTCCGCCTCTTCGGCTTCTCTCGCAGGAGGCGCGAAGCACTGCCAGAGGGGAAGGTCCGCCGGGGCTTCGGTTTCGGCCGGTCCGGTTCCCTCCTCCTCCGGGACGGGAAGGGGATCGGGCGGGGGGATCGCCGGAAGAGCTTCCTCTGCCGCCTCCGGGAGCGGGTCTGGATGGGTTTGTGGTTCCTCCGGTCTCTCGGCGGACTGCGGGGGATCCGGCTTTTCTTCCGTCTGCGGGATCGGGCGGAAGAGGGGGAACGCGGCGTCGAAATCGTAGTCCGCGCTGACGGGACGGAGGTCTCCCGAGCGGTCGAAACGGATATAGGTTGTCCCCTTTCCCGGGTCGATCTGCTCGATGACGCCCGGACCGAAGATCGGATGGTTCACCCGCTCGCCGACCTGACGGCTTTTTCCCGCGGAAACCACCCCTGCCGCGCCGCTCGGTTCCGTCAGTTCCTTCGGGATCACGCCGATGCGGACATAGTTCTCCTCCCCCGTGTCGGCGAGGAACCGGGAGGGACGCTTGACGGCGCGGTCGGAGCCCGTTCCCTCGGATTCCGTGAGATAGAGCCTTTTCATCGCCCTCGTCATCGCGACGAAGCACAGCCGCCGTTCCTCCTCCAGTCCCGCGTCCTTCCGCTCCTCCAGCGTCCGGCCCGAGGGGAAGACGCCCTCCGTGAACCCGACGGTGAAGCAGACGGGGAATTCCAGTCCCTTCGAGGCGTGGATGGTCATGAGCTTTACCCGGTCCGCGCCTTCCTCCGCCTGCCGGTCGCTTTCCAGCGCGGCTTCCTGCAGATAGGCCGAGAGGGGATAGAATTCTCCCTGACTCTGTTCCCGCTCCCAGACGGACCGCTTCATTTCCGCCAGATTGTCGAGGCGTTCCATGCTCCCGAGCTCGCGGATGTACTGCTCGTAGCCGGACCGGGTCAGGACTTCCTGCATCAGTTCCGAGACGGGCAGTGATTCCGCTTTGGCCCTCAGCTCGAGGATCATGGAGGCGAACTCCGGTCCTCCCGTGCGGGAAAAAAGCGGGTCTTCCGCGTGGGCCGAAAGGGAGGCGAGAAGGGAGACGCCCTCTTCCGAAGCGAGGACCCGGAGGGCTTCCAGCCGCGATTTGCCGAAGGACCGGCGGGGGGTGTTGACGATCCGCTCGAAAGCCTCGTCGTCGTCCCGCTCGATCAGGCGCAGATAGGAGAGGGTGTCCCGGATCTCCATCCGTTCATAAAAGCGGACGCCGCCGTAGAGCTCGTAGGGGATCGACGCCGCGGACAGGGCCTGCTCCACGAACCGGGAGAGGAATCCCGCCCGGTAGAGCACCGCGATGTCCCGGAAGGAGAACCCTTCCTCCCGGGTCAGGCGGCGGATTTCGGAGGCGATCCATTTGCCCTCCTCCTCTTCGGTCTTCGCGTGGAGGTGGATCACGTCCGCCCCCGCCGGCTCCCGGGTCCAGAGATCCTTCGGGATGCGGTTGCGGTTATGGGAAATGAGGGTGTTCGCCGCGCGGAGGATGTTCCCGGCGGAGCGGTAGTTCTGATTCATGAGGATCGTCTCCGCCCCGGGAAAGAGCTTGTCAAAGTCGACGAGGATCGACATGTCCGCGCCGCGCCACTCGTAGATGTTCTGGTCCGGGTCCCCCACGACGAAGAGATTCCGGTGACGGGAGGAGAGGAGCCTCAGGAGCCGCAGTTCCCGCTTCGAGGAATCCTGAAACTCGTCGACCTGGATGTAGTAAAGCCGCTCGGCCCATTTGTCCGCCACTTCGGGATAATCCCGGAACACGGCAAAGGCGAAGGACACGAGGTCGTCGAAATCCAGCCCGAAGATTTTGCGCTGACGGGAGAGATACCGGCGGACGATCTCGCATTCGAGGGGGGAGACGGGTTCGGCGGGGGAGGCCGGGGGCGGGGTCAGCGAGGAGACGTCCCCCCGGACCATCGCCGCGACGTAGTCCTCGTTCGATTTCAGCCGCCTGACCGCGTCGAGGATCTTCTCGAAGGTCGCGCGGTCCATTTTCAGCTCCATCTCCCCGTAGATCTCGGAGAGGATCCGCCGCTGGTCCCCCTCGTCGAGGATGGCGAAGGATTTCGGCCACATCAGGCGATGGATGTCCTCCCGCAGGACCCGGACGCAGAAGCCGTGATAGGTGGTGATGAGGGAGGTGTCGTATCCGTCGCCGAGCAGGGCCCGCACGCGCTTTTTCATCTCCCCCGCCGCCTTGTTCGTGAAGGTCACGCAGAGGATGTCGGAGGGAGGGATGCCGGCCGCGCGGACGAGATAGGCGTAGCGGTGGATGAGAGCCCGCGTCTTCCCGGACCCTGCCCCGGCGATCACCCGGATACAGCCCTCGGTGGCGCAGGCGGCCCTCAGCTGGTCTTCGTTCAGAGAAGCGAAGGAAGCGGCGAGGCTGTTCTTTTCGTCCATCCGGCATTTCCCCCTTTCATTCGATTTCGGACCGCAGTCGGACGGGCTCCGTTCAGATCAGCTTTTTGGCGGCCGTTCCGACTTCCGCCGTGAATTCCTTTCCGGGCACCCGGATGAGAACGGTGCCGGGACGGTCCGCGGCGACGGAGAGGGACGTGACCTCCCCATCCTTCCAGGCGGCGTCCACCGTATACCCGCCTCTCGCTCTCAGCCCGCGGAAGGAGCCGTTCAGCCAGCCGGGGACCGCGGGGATCAGGGTGACGGAGCCGTCGTGGCTCTGCATCACCATTTCCCCGATGCCCGCCGCGCCGCCGAAATTCCCGTCGATCTGGAACGGCGGATGCGTGTCGAAGAGGTTCGGCAGGGTGGACCGCGTCAGAAGCAGGCGGAGATTGTCATAGGTCTCCTTCGATTTGCCGAGCCGCGCGAACAGATTGACGAGCCAGGCGCGGGACCAGCCGGTGTGTCCGCCCCCGGAAGCGAGACGGCGTTCCATCGTCACTTCGATGGCCCGGAAGAGCTCGGGGGTGTTCCGGTTGATCTGCGCCGCCGGATAGAGGCCGAAGGCGTGGGAGATGTGCCGGTGTCCGGGCTCCGCCTCGTCGTAGTCATGGATCCACTCCATCAGCTGACCATGGCGGCCGATCCGGAGCGGGGGCATTTTCGCCCGGACTTCACGCGCGCGCCTGCCGCCCACGGGATCCAGCACGAGAATGTCTTCGCACTCCGCGTAGAAGTCCAGCAGTCCGCCGATGATCTCGAGGTCCATCGTGGGGGAGATCGCAAGGGACACCCGGCGGCCCTCCGAATCGAGATAGCAGTTTTCGGGGGAGGTCGAGGGACCCGTGTGGAGATAGCCGTCCGGGCCTTCGAACAGCGTGTCGATGAAGAACTCCGCGCATTTGCGGATGTAGCGGTAGGCGGTGTTCAGAAGGAAATCCCGGTCCCCGGTGTAGAGCCAGTGCTCCCACATGTGGTAGGCCAGCCACGCGCCGCCGAGAGGCCAGAGCCCCCAGAGCCCGTCCGCCGCCGCCGCGAATCCGTAGATATCGGAGAGGTGATGCACGACGGTCCCGCGGACGCCGTAGTTCTCCCGCGCCACCTTTTCGCCGCCCGGGAGCAGATAGCGGTTCATGTAGTCGAAGAGGGCGGAGGTACATTCGCCGAGGTTCGCCTCTTCCGCCTGCCAGTAGTTCATCTGGAGATTGATGTTCGTGTGGTAGTCGCTGTTCCAGGGAGGGGTGAGCCCGTGGGCCCAGACGCCCTGGAGGTTCGCGGGGAGCGTGCCCGGACGGGAGGATCCCACGAGGAGGTATTTGCCGAAGGCGTAGTACAGCGAGAGCAGGCCGTCGTCCCGGGCTTCGGGATCCTCTTTCAGCCGGGCCAGCCGTTTCGAGACGGGCAGGGCGGCGAGGACGGGATCCTCTTCAAAGGCGACGTCGGAGCGGTCCATCAGCGCGCTGTGATCTGCGGCGTGCTCGGAGAGGAGGGCGTCCCAGCCGTCGGACACTTTTTCGAGCCGGTCCTCCGCCGCGTCCACGAGATCGTAGGACTTGAAGGAGGTGACGATTACCGTGTAAAGTTTGATCTTCGTCGCGCCCTTCACTGAGATCCCCGCGTCGGATACGGAGGCGCGGCCGTCGGTCACGATCCGGGTCTTCATGAGGAACCGGTTTTCGCTGAACTGGGTGACGGCCTCCGCGGAGATCGAATCGGAGGTGACCACAAGGCGGCTCACGTTTTCCCGGCGGTAGCGGATCGAAGCCGTGAAGGGGGCGGAGGCCGCGTATTTCGCCGCGATGAGCCGGGCGGGATAGGAGGCGAAGTAGGACCGCTCGTACCGGACGCCGTCCTTCTCGTAGGCGACCCGGCACACGCCGTCCGTCAGATCGAGATCCCGGCGGTAATTCTCCGCCCCGTCGTCTTCATGGATCTTCACGAGCAGCTCGCCCGCGTATTCGTAGGCCTTGATGCGGTTGAAGCAATCCTTCATGTGCTCGGACGCCCACATGTCCGCCTCGTATTCCTTCCCTTCGAGGAAGAGGGAGCGGATATGGGCGATCTTCTCGGGGAAGCCGTCGACGCGGGTATCCATCGGACCGCCGTCCCAGATCGACTCCTCGTTGAAGGAGAGCCGGTCTTCCGCGACGCCGCCCCAGACGGAAAGTCCGGCGGATCCGCAGCCCACGGGGGAGGTGTTCTCCCAGTTCGGCGCGGCGTTGTCAAGATGCAGGACATAGTGCTTCATGTTCTCGGTACCTCCTGAGATTCTGGTCGGCGCACAGGGTTTCCCCGGGCCTTCGGTTCGGATGGTCGGTTCATAGCGGTTTCACTCTAAATCATGTCAAAAGTTTTTGATCGACCTTTTTTCAAAAAGGTCGCGGGGTCAAGGGGCAGAGCCCTTGCCGACGTCCGCAGACGTCGGAACACCCATGACTTCCTGAGAGTTCCTCTTTTGGTTCTTTTCTCCTCGATAAAGGAGAAAAGAACAGCGATATATCTGGATGACATCATTTAGAACAGAGATAGTGTTATTCCCCCTCCTCTTCGTCCTCCGGCTTTTCGGCGGCGGGACGCTTTTTCGGGCGGAGGGAGGAGAGGGGATTGTTCTGCATGGCCTCCTCCATGTGTTCGTTGGAGACGTGGGTATAGATCTGGGTGGTGTTGAGCTGTTCGTGGCCGAGGATGTCCTTGAGCACCCGGATATCCACCTCGCCGGACTGGTACATCAGGGTGGCGGCGGTGTGACGGAGCTTGTGGGTGGAGTAGTTCTTGTATTCGAGCCCGGCCTCCCCGAGGTATTTCTTCACCATCCACTGGACGGTCTTGACGGAGATCCGGCGTCCCTGCCCGGAGAGGAAGAGCGCGCTCTCGCCCTTCTGCTTCGCCGGGGTCTGCATCCGGACCGGCAGATAGGCGGAGATCGCGGCCCGGCAGGCGTCGTTGAGGTAGACGATGCGTTCCTTCGAGCCCTTCCCGATCACCCGCATGGAGCGCAGTTCCCGGTCGAGGTCGGGCAGGGAGATCCCCGCGAGCTCCGAGAGCCGGATGCCGCAGTTGAGAAAGAGGGTCAGGATGCAGTAGTCCCGCTCCCGGGTCTTCGATTCCGCGTCGGCGGAGACCGCGTCGAGGAGGGAAACGCTCTCCTCCACGCTGAGATATTTCGGCAGGGTCTTCTTCAGCTTCGGCGTCTCGATGTCCCCGGCGGGGTTGTTCTCGAAGAGGTGCTGGCGGGAGACGCAGAACTTGTAAAACTGTTTGATGGCGGAGAGCTTGCGGGCGACGGTGCGGTTTTCGTTGTCCCGCCCTTCCTTGACATAGGCGAGAAAATCGTAGATCTCCCCCGTCCCGACCCCTTCGAAAAAGGCCGTGTCGAGCCCGGTGAGATCCGCCGCCTCGAATTCCTCCCCCTCCGTCGGAAGCCCTGCCCGGGAAGCGGTCAGCCAGCGGCAGAAGGTGCGGAGATCGAGCAGGTATTCGTTGACGGTCTTCGCGGAACAGCCCTGCACCACGTCTTTGTAGCGGGCAAAATCCCGGATCAGGGGAGGAAAGGACGCGCGGAATTCGAGATCAGTCATGGGAGCCTCTTGTCAGATTTGTCTTTGCGGCAGCTGTAAAAATCCGGGACCGGACGCGATCGGCAGTCCGGGAGAAACCGCGACCCCGGCGGGCCGTGAAACCGCGTCATGACGATCCCGCCCGCTAAGGCCGGTTTGGATGGAATGATTATACCACAAGAGTTTTTTCAAGTCAACCCGTTCGCCCGTGAAAGCTGAGAAAGGGCGGATCGGCGGGAAAAAGCGCGGAAAACGGAGGGCGGGACCCCCTGCCAGAGAGGGCGGAGGATCCCCGATTCCCCGTTCAATTGTGCCCGGAACGACTTTGACGATTCTGTGTAAAAGCGTTTACTTTTCGATGGACTGATTGTAAATTTTCACGGGACCCGCTTGTATTTCGCCGGTAAAACAGATACAATATCCTCAGCGGAACAACAGCACCCGAAGGCCCGCGGCGGATCGGGAGATCACGGAGGCGCGGCTCGGGCGTTTCATTTTTTCTGGAGCGGAATAATGAAGGAATTCTGGAACGAAAACGGTAAATACATCGGCAAAATGACGCTGAATCAGTTCGGCGCCACGTTTTTCGGCGTGATGCTGGTGCTCGCGGCTTCCGCGGCCCAGAGCCAGAGGACGTGGCTGACCCTCTTTGCCAGCGCGTTCGCCACGGCGTTCTACCTTTTCCTGATCTACACCGTGCTCTGGGAAAAGGGGGGACAGGACCGGATCCGGGTCGACGCCGGACGGGCGCAGAGAAAGCCTCTCACGGGATTCTGGATCACCCTCGCCGCCAATATCCCGAACATCGTCATCGGCCTGCTCGACATCGGGACCCGGCTGATGATGGATCCCGCGAACCCGGACCGGCTGCCGGGGAAGATCAACTCCGTCGTCCGGGCCCTCTGCCTGCTCTGGGAAGGGATGTACGCCGGATTCGTCAGCTACGCCCACACGGTGGCGCCGAACCACCCGTACCTGCTTTCCCTCACGAGGCTTTTCATCGTAATCCCCGCGCTTTTCGTCGGGACTCTCGCCTACTACCTCGGCCTCTGCAACCGCCGTCTCCTCCAGCCCTTCGAGCTCAAACAGCCCGCCGCGAAGGAGACCAACTCCGGGAAACGGTGAGACGGGAACAAAAGAACAGACTGAACCCGACGGGACTTCGGATCCTCCCGCCGGGCTTTTGTTTTGGACCGCAAAACTACAGCCGCGCTGTAATTCCGCATGCAGCACGGCTCTCTTGTTTTCCGGCCGGGAATATGGTATCCTGTTCTCAGCAGACCGCACGTCTGAACCTCACACCCAAAAGGAGTATCCCATGAATCTCGGAACCGTCATCCGGAAAGCGCGGAGAGCGAACGACTATACGCAGGAGGAGCTTGCGGAACTTCTCGGCGTCACGGTCTCCGCAGTCAGCCAGTGGGAGCAGAACAGGACCCTGCCGGACATTTCCCTTGTCCCCGGGATCTGCTCCGCCCTGAAGCTGTCCGCCGACGAACTCTTCGGCACGGACCCCGCATCGAAGGAGGAAAAAATCGAAGAGATCCTCGCCGAAGCGGAGCGCATGGAGGACAGGGAGGAATCCCCCCGCGCCGTCCTCGCTCTTCTGGAAGAAGCCCTGACGCAGTACCCCGACAGCATGAAGCTCGTCGGCCAGACCGCATACGTCCTCGGAGTCCTTTCGCACAGCGGAGAGGAAAGTCCCGACGACCGACGAGCTTTCGCGGACCGCGCGGCTTCGATGCACGAAAAGATTCTCGCCCGCTCCGACGACGAAAACCTCCGGGGCACGGCGAGGCAGTCCCTTGTCTATTACTATGCCGACCGCGGCAGTTTCGACCGCGCGCTCGAGCTGGCGGGGACCTTCGACACCTGCTACTCGGCGCGGGAAGAGCTGGAATTTCAGATATACTGGAAGATGCGCGATTTCGGAATGTTTCAGCATCACAAGCAGTTCTTCCTCAGCCGGGCCATCGAAAAGATCCCGTTCCTCTGCCGCGGCGAAAACGGGATGCCGGTTTATTCGGAGGAGGAGACCGCGCGGCTCTACGAGAAGCAGATCGCGGTCTGCGAGATCCTCTACGACGGGGACTATCTGCTCACAAACGGGACCATGTGCACCGCGCACAGCCATCTTGCAGAATACCATGCTTCCCGGGGTGAGGCGGAAAAGGGCCTCGATCATCTCATAAAGGCCGCGGATCACGCCGAAGCGCTGCACGAATATCTCTCCCCTTTGGTGATCGACCGGCATACCGTCATGAACGGGGAGGAGGTGGAGCGGTTTACCTGCCTGCTGTTCCGCGGAGGGCAGGACGCTGCGGTCGGCGGCGGAGGCAGGAGGGACGCGCAGGCGCTTCTCGATCTGATGGCCGATCCGGTTTTCGATCCGGTCCGGGAACGGGAAGAATTCCTCGCCGCCCGGGAAAAGACCGAAGCGATTCTGAAATAACGAAACAGGCAAAACAAACAGGAGCCGCATCCCAAGGACCGACTCCTGTTTTTCAATTGCGCGGGAATTTACACCCCGTAAAACCACCGGTTCCACAGCCGGACGGGGAGCTTTCCTCTCTCCCGGACCGCTTTTTCGGCGGCGGCGAGGGCTTTTTCGAGGAATTTGAGTTCCGCGTCCGTCGAAAGGTGGCGGCTGAACCGGGCTTTTTCCGCGAGGAAGCGCAGAATCTCGGCCTCCTTTGCGGATACGGGCCTCCCCGACGCGCGGTCCAGCTTCGCAGTCAGCCGGTAGAGCGTCACGGCCCGTTCATTCGGGGATGCGCGTTCCAGCATCCGGCGTCTGTATCCGCGGCGGGAGACAGGCCAGAGAACGACGGCGGCAAGCGGGATCAGAACGGCGGGCAGGACGATCCGCAGGGGGGAGGATCGGCGGACGGGTTCCGGGTTCTCGCCGGTCCCTTCTTCCTCCGGCTCCTCTTCCTGTTCGTCGTCCTCCTGATTCTCATAGAGATTCGGCAGGGGGGCGGCGGGCGTATCGGATCTCGTCTCCTCTTCTTCCTCCGCGCCTTCCGCATCCAGGGAGGAGGTGACCTCCAGCATCCGCCACGAGGCGAGGGAGTCGTCGAAATACTCCACCCAGGCGTGGGCGTCGTTTTCCGTCACCGTCGTCCATGCTCCCCCCTCCGCCTCCACGAGATAGCCGGTCACATACCGGGCCGGGATCCCGAGACAGCGGAGCAGGATGGCCGCGGCGGAGGCGAAATGAACGCAGTACCCCCGGTCGTACTCCATGAGGAACCATCCGACGAAATCCCGGGTCGCGGGGACCGCCGGGGTGTCCCGGTCGTAGCGGGCGTGATTGCGCACGTAGTCCGCCGCCTTGTAGACGAGATTCGGGTCTTCCGGGTCGAACTGCGCGATCAGGGGGCCGAGTTCCTCCCGCGTCGTGTCCGGGACCTCGGTATAGCGGGAGAAGACGTAATTCCGGTACTCCCAGGACACTGGGGCGTAGGCGGCGTTCGCGTTCAGAAGGATGCGGTACTCCGTCAGCTTTTTGTTGCGGACGAAGGAGTCCTTCGAGCTCACAGCGCCTGTCGGCAGTTCCGTGGGCGTGTAGGGCAGATAGAGCAGGGGCAGGACGGTTTCCGTGCGCAGGCGGAGTTCTTCCCGGGGCTGGGAATCCGTCGTGAAGAGGGAGGAGGGGAAGAGGGATTCCGGCTCCCCTTCGGCACTCAGCTGCTGCCAGGTCAGACCCGTGTACCGCCCGTAGGACGCTCCGCGCAGATACAGGGTGCGGCTCCGGTCGGAGTAGACCTCCATCACCGGCGTCGGCATATCCGGCCTCGGACCCATGTGCAGATACACCATCCCGGTCCGGGTGTTCCACGGGAACGCGCCGATCAGATCGCTCGCAAAGGCCGCCGCCCCCTGCCCGCTCTTTTCGGAGGAGGAGCCGGTCCGGCGCGCGCGGGTGAATTCGTTCCAGGCGGTCTGCGCCAGCTTCACGGTACGGTCAGCGAAGGCGGGACGCTCGTACACCGAGAGCAGGGCGTAGGATCCAAAGGAGATCAGAACGGCGGGCAGGATCAGTGCGAACACCGCGATCCCGGCCCGGGGACTGCCCCGCGTCAGAAGCAGGGAGGACAGAAGGAGCGTCAGGTGCAGGGCGGCGAAGACCACCGAGGAGGAGAAGGAGGGCATCTCTCCCAAGAGGACCGCGAAGGAGGCGAAGAAGAGCACGCCGAAGGCCGTATACCAGAAGGTGCCGGCCCGCCGCGCCAACAGGAACGCGAGGACGAACCCCCAGAAGAGCCCGACCGCCGCGAGGATCCAGACCGAGACCGCTTCGGCGTTGAAAAACGAGCTGCTCTGGGGACGCCGGACCGAAAGGAGCGTAAAGAGGGCGCGGATCGGGGAGGACCACGTCAGACGGTTGTACAGCATTGCCGGAGCGCCCCACCACGACTCCCGGAAGAGGAAGAATACGGCAGGGGCGAGAAGGGCGGGGATCGTCAGAAACAACGCCGGATGGGGCGTCAGAAGGAGCAGGGCCGAAACGAGGGCGAGAAAAGCGGAGACAAGGAGGATCTTGCCCGTCGGAAAGGGGAGTTCCAGAAGGTCCCCGGCCACGGCGGCGTTCGAGAAGACGGCGGCGAAGACGAGGATCCCGCCGGAGAGGGCATAGCTGAGCCGGTCCCGGAATTTCATGATCCCGCCCCCTTTCGCCCGATCTCCGCGGGACGCGCGTCGGAACCCGCCCGGAAGACCCACTCGGCCCCGGGTTCGGGAAAGTCCTCCGCCTCCGGTCCGGCGAGGGGCGAGGAGAGGAAGGACCCGACGAAGGCGGCGAGATCCTCTTCCACCCGGATCGGGACGAGGGCCCCCGTCTTCTGCGCGAAGATCTCGTGGGGGATCTCCCGGCGCAGAAGTTCCCCGCTCACCCACACGGCGGCGTCGAGGGCGGCGTCCGCGTCGGCCCGGTCGAAGGAGGGGGCGAAGACGATGAGGGCCCGGCTCCGGACTGCCTCTTCGGCTTCCCGGACCACCGGCTTGTCCGTCTTGGCGGAGGCCTTCCAGTGGAGGGTGCGGACGGGATCGCCGGGGCGGTATTCGCGCAGTTCGTGAAATTCGGAAAAGCCGCCCCCGGGTTTCGGCCGGTAGGAAGCGGCGAGCAGATTGTCGATTTCGGGGGAGGGGGAGGGCTCCGCCGGGATCGGATTCACCGTCAGCCGGGAGGGGGAGGGCAGGGCCGCGCGGAAGCTCCACAGGCCGAGGAAATCGGTGACCGACGCCCGGACCGTCTCGATCTGCCAGACCCCCGAATGGGAGGCCTTGAACAGGATCCGCGCGTCTCCCGGGGTGGGGAAGACGTATTTTGCCGTCGTCCCGTCCATCAGATCCCGCACCGCCACCCGGAGGGAACCCGGAAGCGGACAGGGAAGTCCCTGATTGCGCCGGGACCGGATCGAAAACGCGAGGGTGACCTCCCCTCCGCGCGCGACGGACGAAGGGACTTCCGCATAGACCGCGGGCTTTTTCAGAAACGGCAGGGAGACGAGGAGGGACACGAAGGGAAGCGCGAGAGCCGGGACGAAGAGGAAGACCGAAACGCGCCCGTCGTAGAAGAGCCAGAACGCCGAAAGCCCGATGAGGATCAGCGCGTATACGATGCGGCGGGACGCCATCTCACACCTTCGGGGCCGGGACGCCCGCGACGATCTGTTTCAGAAGCTGGGATCCCCCCGCCTCCTTCGCCTCGGGAGCCAGAAGAAGACGGTGCTCCACTGTGCGGACATAGACGGCGGCCACGTCCTGCGGCACCACGAAATCCCGCCCCCTCAGATATGCCGAGGCCTTCGCCATCGCGGTGAGGGAGAGGGTCGCCCGGGGGGATGCTCCCCGCAGGATCAGACCGTGGTCCCGCGTCGCCGCAACCAGCGCGATGACGTAGGAGAGCACCTCGTCCTTGACATAGACCGACTGGGCCTCGTTCTGCATGGCGACGACCCCCGCCGCGTCCGTCACGGGGACGATGGTGTCAAGGGGATTGCCGCCCATCCGATTCTTCACCATTTCGAGCTCCGCCGCCGGATCCGGGTAGCCCAGGGAGAGCCGGACGGTGAAGCGGTCCATCTGGGAGTCCGGGAGTAGCTGGGTCCCCGCCGCGCCGGTCGGATTCTGGGTCGCCATGACGAAAAAGGGCTCCGGGAGGCGGTAGGTGCTTCCGTCCACCGTCACCTGACCCTCCTCCATCGCTTCGAGCAGGGCGGACTGGGTGCGGGAGGTGGCCCGGTTGAGCTCGTCCGCCAGGAAGAAATTGCAGAGCACCGCGCCCGGCTGGTAGATCATCCGCCCCGTCTCCTTCTGATAGACGGAATAGCCTGTCACGTCCGAGGGGAGCACGTCCGGGGTGAACTGGACGCGGCCGTAGGAGAGTCCGAGAGCCCGGGAGAACGCCAGAGCCGCCGTGGTCTTGCCGACGCCGGGGATGTCCTCGAGCAGGATGTGCCCCCGCGCAAGGATCGCCATGAGGATCCATAGAAGGGTCTGATCCTTCCCGGACACCGCTTTCTTCACTTCCTTCAAAATCTGCTGCGACTGGTTCATGCCTTCCCGTCCCGGATGAAAATTGTAGTATACCCTATTATACCCGATCCCGCGCCGTCTGTCAAGTACAAAAAACGGGACTCCCGAAAAACCGGAGGTCCCATATCCATGATTTCGATCATTTCGCCGCCGTATCGCAGTAGGCGCACCGGTACAGCGCGCGGTTCCGGTCGGCGAGGCGGAACACGTGGTCCAGCTCCTGCTCCGTCGAGGTGATGCACCGCGGATTCTTGCATTTTATGACGTTGACGAGGGTCCCGGGCATCCCGATCTCCCGCTTCTCCACGAGCTTTCCCTCCCGGATGATGTTCACCGTCGCCGAGGGGTCCACGTAGCCGATCACGTCGAAGTTCACCGGAATATCCGCGTCGATCTTGATGATGTCCTTGCGCCCCATCTTGCGGCTGACGGCGTGCTGGATGATCGCCACGGAGCATTCGAGGGAGCCGAGGTCCAGCAGTTCGTAGAGCCGCATGGCCCTCCCCGCCGTGATGTGGTCGATCACAATGCCGGTCTGAATGGAATCTATGTTCATGATGCGGCCTCCCCGAGCAGTTTCAGAATCAGAGCCATGCGCATGTATTTGCCGTAGAGCACCTGCTTGAAGTAACAGGCGCGGGGATCCCGGTCGACGGCCACCGAGATCTCGTTCACGCGGGGCAGGGGATGCATGACGATCAGGTCTTCCTTCGCCGCCGCCATCTTCGCGGGATCGAGGATGTAGCTGTCTTTCAGCCGGAGGTAGTCTTCCTCGTTGAAGAAGCGCTCCTTCTGGACCCGGGTCATGTAGAGCACGTCGAGATCGGGCATGACCTCTTCGAGCCGTTCTGTCTGCCGGTAGGGGATCCCCTTCGATTTGAGGGCGTCCTCCTTCACGTAGCTCGGCAGTTTCAGTTCTTCCGGGGAGATCAGCACGAACCGGATATCCCCGTACCGGGACAGGGCGTTCACGAGGGAATGGACCGTCCGGCCGAATTTGAGGTCCCCGCAGAGCCCCACGGTCAGCCCGGAGAATCCGCCCTTTTCCCGCCGGATGGTGAGCAGGTCGGCGAGGGTCTGGGTGGGGTGGCAGTGTCCGCCGTCGCCCGCGTTGATGACGGGGACCGTCGCGTTGTTCGCCGCCACGAGAGCCGCGCCTTCTTTCGGGTGCCGCATGGCGATGATATCGGCGTAGCAGCTGATGACCCGCGCGGTGTCGGCGACGCTTTCGCCCTTCGCGGCGGAGGAGGACGCGGCGTCCGTCATGGAGAGCACGTTCCCCCCGAGCTCGTACATCGCGGCCTCGAAGCTCATGCGGGTGCGGGTGGAGGGCTCGAAGAAGAGGGTCGCCAGCTTCTTTCCGCGGCAGGATTCCGCGTAGGCGGCGGGATGGGCGATGATATCCTCCGCCGTGTCCATCAGGGCCTCCAGCTCTGCGGGGGAGAGATCGGAAATATCAATGACGGAACGTCTCATTTTCCGCCTCCGATCCAGCTTTCGTCGGAGGGGTTGTCCCGGAAGGCGATCAGCCGGGCGATGTCCTCCGGGCGGATGTAGTTCTCCTCCGCCGCGACCTTTGCCACGGTGTCGAAATCGGTGAGGGAGACGTTCTTCACCTTCGCCTCAGCCAGCCGCGCGATCCCCTTCTTCATGCCGTAGGTGAAGATCGAGGCGATCCCGAGGACTTCCGCCCCCGCTTCCCGCAACACGTTCACCACTTCCAGCACCGAGCCGCCCGTGGAGATCAGATCCTCGATCACCACGACCTTCTGGCCCGCTTCGAGCTTCCCTTCGATCTGGTTCTGGCGTCCGTGGTCCTTCGCGCCGGAGCGGACATAGCCCATCGGCAGTCCCATGAGGTGGGCGGTGATGGCGGCATGGGCGATCCCGGCGGTGGAGGTTCCCATGAGGACTTCGGCATCCGGGTATTCCGCGCGGACGACGGAGGCAAGCCCCTCTTCCACGTCGAGGCGGACGGCGGGGGCGGTGAGGGTCAGGCGGTTGTCGCAGTACACCGGGCTCTTGATGCCGGAGGCCCAGGTGAAGGGCTCCTCGGGGCGGAAGAAGACGGCTCCGATGGAGAGCAGGTCCCGCGCGATCAGTTTCGAAAGTTCCATGAAATCCTCCTCTGTTCAGTCAACGAAATCGTGTACGCAGCGCAGATAGGCCGCGACCGGATCCGGGGCCGCCGTGACGGGCCTGCCGACGACGATGTAGTCCGAGCCCGCTTCCTTCGCGGCCGCCGGGGTCATGACGCGCTTCTGGTCTCCCACGTCTCCGTCCGCGAACCGGATCCCCGGGGTCACGGTCAGAAATTCCGGGCCGCAGACCTCGTGGACCTTCGCGGCTTCGAGGGGGGAGCAGACCACGCCGTCGAGCTCCGCGCGCTTCGCGTTTTCGGCGTAGTGCATCACGACCTCCCCGATGGGCTCCCGGATCCAGAGGTCGTTTTCCATCGCCCGCTGGTCGGTGGAGGTGAGCTGAGTCACGGCGATCAGAAGGGGCCGGGTCCCGTCCGGGCGCGTCAGGCCTTCGAGAGCCGCTTCCATCATGGCTCCCGTCCCCGCGGCGTGCAGGTTCACGATGTCGCATTCGAGCCGCGAGAGCACCGCCATCGCCTTTTTGACGGTGTTCGGAATGTCGTGCAGTTTCAGATCGAGAAAGATCTTGTGTCCCCTTTCCCGGATCCCGCGCACGATGGACGGGCCCTCCGCGTAAAAGAGCTCCATGCCGATCTTGACAAATGGTTTTCTCTGCCCGGCGAAGCGGTCGAGGAAAGCGTAGGTGCTCTCCGCCGACGCGAAATCACAGGCGACGATGACGTCTTTTCCCATTAGTGCGCACCTCCGACGATGTCCCCGAGGGATCCGATCCCGTATTTCTCCATGACCCGGGGCAGGTCTTCGACGATTTTTTTCGAGGCCCAGGGATCGACGCAGTTCGCGGCCCCGACTCCGACGGCGGTCGCCCCGGCGAGCATCATTTCGACCGCGTCCTCCGCCGACGAGACCCCGCCGATTCCGACGATCGGGATCTTCACGGCCTCGTAGACCTGATAGACCATGCGCAGGGCCACGGGGAAGGTCGCGGGACCGGAATACCCGCCCATTCTGTTGGCGATGACGGGCTTCTTCGTCTTGAGGTCGATCCGCATCCCGTACATCGTGTTGATGAGGCTGACCCCGTCCGCTCCCGCGCATTCGCAGGCTTTCGCGATGGAGACGATATCCGTGACGTTCGGGGTGAGCTTCATGATGCAGGGCTTTTTCGTCACGGCTTTCACGGCCTTCGTCACCGTCTCCGCGCCCTCGGGGGTCATGCCGAAGGACGCGCCGCCCTTTTTCACGTTCGGACAGCTGATGTTGACCTCATACCATCCGATCTGCTCCTCGCCTTCGAGCTTTTCGATGACTTCCACGTATTCCTCGGCGGAAAACCCGCTGACATTGGCCATGACAGGCTTGTGAAAGACTTTTTTCAGCTTCGGCAGCTCTTCGGCGATCACCTTGTCGACTCCGGGATTCTGGAGCCCGATGGAGTTGACGATCCCCGCCGTGCACTCCGCGATCCGGGGCAGGGGATTGCCGTACCTCGGCTCCCGGGTGGTCCCCTTGAAGGAGAAGGTCCCGAGGAGGTTGATGTCGTAGAGTTCGGCGAATTCATACCCGTACCCGAAGGTGCCGGAGGCGGGGATCACCGGATTGTCCAGCGGGATCCCGCAGAGGGTGACGTTCAGCTTTCCCATAGGATCTCCTCCTTTTCGAGTACGGGGCCTTCCCGGCAGATCCGCTTGGTCCCCGCGATGGTTTTGCAGGAACAGCCCATGCACGCGCCGAACCCGCATCCCATCCGCGCCTCGAAGCTGAACTGGCCGGAGATCTCCGTGGCCCGGTACAGGGCTTTGAGCATCGGCTCCGGCCCGCAGGCGTAGAAATATGTCCGGTCCGCCGGGAGCGCGTCCGTCACGAAGCCTTTCGTCCCAGAGGACCCGTCGGCCGTCGTCACCGTCACGTTACAGCCCAGCGCGCGGAAGCGGTCTTCGTAAAAGATCTCCTTCGCCGTGTTGAACCCGAGGACGGCCGAGACTTCCTTTCCCTCCGCGATCAGGCGTTTAGCCGTCAGATAGAGGGGCGGGATCCCGACGCCTCCGCCGACCAGCAGGGGACGGGAGCCGCTTTTCGAGAGATCGTATCCGTTCCCGAGCCCGCAGAGGGTGTCGAGCACGGATCCGGCGGGGAGAGCGCTCATCGCTTCGGTGCCGTGTCCCACGACCTTGTATACCAGGGTGAGGACGTCCCCTTCGATGTCGCAAACCGAGATCGGGCGGCGCAGATAGAAGCCGTCCAGCCGGAGGTTGACAAACTGTCCGGGGGCGGTGAAGACGCTCATGTCGCCCCGGAGCTTCATTTCAAACACCGTGTCCGTCAGTGGGACGTTCGAGAGCACGGTCAGATTCTGCTGATTCATTCAGGAAAACCTTTCGTGATATGGGAACTGCACGTTGGCATGTGTGAAAGTTTTCGTCCACCTTTTTCAAAAGGTGGTAGGGTGTCGGGGCAACGCCCTGACCCGAGGTCCGCAGACCTCGGAATTCTCATTGCTCAACAGGAGTTCCTCTTTTGGTTCTTTTCTCCTCGATAAAGGAGAAAAGAACAACGGATAAGATCGGAACACAAAAATTCAGGATGGGATCATTTCGCGTCGATGGTGGAGATCGTCAGGGTGGTCTCTTCCAGCACGTCGAGGAGCACCTTCACCGTGTCGAGGGAGGTCAGCATTGTGACGCCGGATTCGGTGGCCGCCCGCCGGATCGCCGCGCCGTCGATGGTGTGGAAGCCGGAGAGGATCGCCCGGGTGTTGATGACGTAGCTGACGTAGCCCGCGCGGATGGCGTCCACGACCTCCGAACTGCCCTCGCTCGGCTTGCGGAGCAGACGGGTGCGGAGTCCGTGCTCTCTGAGGAAGCTCGCCGTCACCGTCGTGGCCTCGATGTTGAAGCCCATCTCATAGAACCGGCGGGCGAGGGGCAGGGCTTCTTCCTTGTCCTCATCGGCCAGCGTGAAGATCACGGTGCCGTAGTTCTGGAGCTTCATGCCGGACGCGATGAGGGCCTTGTACATCGCCCGGTGGAGCTTGTCGTCGTAGCCGATGGCCTCGCCCGTGGACTTCATTTCCGGGGAGAGGTAGGCGTCCAGCCCCTTGATCTTCAGGAAGGAGAAGACGGGAGCCTTGACGTAGTACCGCTTCTTTTCCTCCGGGTAGAGGTCGAAGATCCCCTGTTCCTTCAGGCTCTTGCCGAGGATCACTTCCGTGGCGATATCCGCGAGGGAGTAGCCCGTGGACTTCGAGAGGAAGGGGACAGTCCGGGAGGAGCGCGGGTTGACCTCGATCACGTAGACCTCGTCCTCCGGGGTGACGATGAACTGGATGTTGTACAGCCCCACGATGCCGATGCCGATCCCGAGCTTCTTCGCGTACTGGAGGATGATCCCCTTGACCTTGTTCGAGACGGTATAGGTGGGATAGACCGAGATCGAGTCGCCGGAGTGGACGCCCGTCCGCTCCACCAGTTCCATGATGCCGGGGACGAACACGTCGCGCCCGTCGCAGATCGCGTCCACCTCCACCTCGCGCCCGACGATGTACTTGTCCACGAGGACCGGCTTGTCCTTGTCGATCTCCACGGCGGTTTTCAGGTAGTGGCGGAGGTGCTCTTCCTTCGAGACGATCTCCATCGCCCGGCCGCCCAGCACGAAGGAGGGGCGCACGAGGACGGGATATCCGATCTCCGTCGCCGCCTTCACGCCTTCCTCGATGGAGGTCACGGCACGTCCGTTCGGCTGGGGGATGGCGAGTTTCAGAAGCAGATGTTCGAAGGAATCCCGGTTTTCCGCCTTTTCGATGGCTGCGCAGTCCGTGCCGATGATCTTCACGCCGCGCTCCATCAGGGGTTCCGCGAGGTTCACGGCCGTCTGTCCGCCGAGGGACGCGATCACGCCCTCCGGATTCTCGAAATTGAGGATCGCCATGATGTCCTCGGGGGTCAGGGGCTCGAAATAGAGCTTGTCCGCCGTGGTGTAGTCGGTGGAGACGGTCTCCGGGTTGTTGTTGATGATGATGGCCTCGTAGCCGTTGCGCTTGATGGTCTGGACCGCGTGGACCGTGGAATAGTCGAACTCCACGCCCTGTCCGATGCGGATGGGGCCCGCGCCGAGGGTGACGATCTTCTTCTTGTCCGTCAGGATGGACTGATTCTCCCCGGTGTAGGAGGAGTAGAGATAGGCGATGTATTTGCCCGTGTGCAGGGTGTCCACCATGCGGAAGATCGGGGTGATCCCTTCCGCGATGCGGCGGTTGTAGATATCGATCTCCCTGCACTTCCAGAGCTCCGCCGTGTACTTGTCGGAGAAGCCCATCTTCTTCGCCTCCCTGAGCAGATCCATGTCCCAGGGATGGGCGCGGAGGGTGTTCTCCATGTCGACGATCTTCTGGATGGATTCGAGGAAGAGCGGGGTGATCATGGTCAGCCGGTGGAGCTCTTCGAGGGGCGTGCGGCGGCGGATCAGCTCGGTCACGGCGAAAATGCCGTCTGCGCGGAATTCGGAGAGGTATTCCACGATGTCTTTCCCGCTCATGGCGTCGAATTTCGCCATGTGGAGGTGGCAGACGCCGGTCTCAAGGGAACGGACGGATTTGAGCATGCACTCTTCGAGGTTCGATCCGATGCCCATGACCTCGCCGGTGGCCTTCATCTGCGTGCCGAGGGTGTTCGGGGCGTCGGAGAATTTGTCAAAGGGGAAGCGCGGGAACTTCGCCACGATATAGTCGAGGGAGGGCTCGATGGCCGCGGTTCCGCCGGCTACGGGGATCTCTTCGAGGGCCATGCCGAGGGCGATCTTCGCCGTCACCCGGGCGATGGGATAGCCGGAAGCCTTCGACGCCAGCGCGGAGGACCGGGACACGCGGGGGTTGACCTCGATGAGGAAGTATTCCGAGGAAGTGGGGTTCAGAGCGAACTGGACGTTGCACCCGCCCTCGATCCCGAGCTCGCGGATGATGCGGATCGCGGAGTCGTTGAGCATCTTGAGGTCGTGGTCATTCAGGGAGAGGATCGGCGCGACCACGATGGAGTCCCCGGTATGGACGCCGACGGGATCCACGTTCTCCATGCCGCAGATGGTGATGGCGTGGTCGTTCGAGTCGCGCATGACCTCGAATTCGATCTCCTTGTAGCCCTTCACGCTCTTCTCGACCAGCACCTCGTGGACGGGGGAGAGACGGAACGCGGAGGCCCCCGCCTCTTCCATCTCCTCCGGGGTGTTGACGAAGGCGCCGCCCGTGCCGCCGAGGGTGAAGGCCGGACGCAGGACCACGGGATAGCCGATCCGTTCCGCCGCCGCCTTCGCCGCTTCGAGGTCGTAGGTGATCTCGGAGGGGATGACCGGCTCGCCGATGGATTCGCACATCTCCTTGAAGAGCTCCCGGTCCTCGGCCCGTTCGATGCTGGAGGAGGGAGTCCCGAGGAGCTCCACCCCGCATTCCCGCAGCACGCCCTTCTTTTCCAGCTGGACGGCCAGATTCAGCCCGGTCTGCCCGCCGATGCCGGGGACGATGGCGTCGGGACGCTCATAGCGCAGGATCTTGGCGACGTACTCGAGGGTCAGAGGCTCCATGTAGACTTTGTCGGCGATCTGCGTGTCCGTCATGATGGTGGCGGGGTTGGAGTTGACGAGCACGACCTCGTATCCCTCTTCCTTGAGGGCGAGACATGCCTGGGTCCCCGCATAGTCGAATTCCGCGGCCTGACCGATGACGATGGGGCCGGATCCGATGATGAGTACTTTTTTGATATCCTTCCGTTTTGCCATTTGCGAGCCTCCTGTACGCTGTATATAAGTCTGTTTGTTTCCGTTTTTTTATGCACCGGTCTCCGGCCGTTTATCCGCCGCGGTTTTCCTCATCGCTCCACACGGTCTTTCCGCGGTATACGGTCTTAAGGCATTTTCCGCGGACTTCCCATCCCTCAAACGGCGTCGCGCGGCCCTTCGAGAGGAAGTCCCGGGGATCGATCCTGTATTCCGCCCCGAGATCCCAGACGGAATAGCCTCCGCCGAGGGGGATCCCGAACCGGGCGCGGGGACTGTATGCCAAGAGATCTATCAGTTTTTCGAGGGAGAGGATCCCCGGCAGCACGAGCTTCGTGTAGAGCACCGGGAAGGCCGTTTCGAGCCCCACGATCCCGAAGGCGCTTTTTTCGAGTCCCCGGGATTTCTCCTCCGCCGAATGGGGGGCGTGGTCCGTGGCGATCATGTCGACCGTGCCGTCGAGCAGGCCTTCGATCAGGGCTTCCCGGTCGGCGGGGGAACGCAGGGGGGGATTCATCTTGAACCGCCCGTCTTCGCCGAGGTCGGAGTCGTCCATCGTCAGATAGTGGGGCGCGGTCTCGCAGGTGACGTCGGTCCCCTCGGCCTTCGCACGGCGGATGATCTCCACGCTTTCCTTCGTCGAGACATGGCAGACGTGGTAGGAGCATCCGGTCTCCCGGGCGAGCTTCACGTCCCGTGCGATGGGGCCCCATTCGCTCTCGGAGCAGATCCCCCGGTGGCCGTGGGCGCGGGCGTAGTCCCCGTCGTGGATATACCCGCCCCGGAGCAGGGAATTGTCCTCGCAGTGGGCCGCGGCGATCTTCCCGAGCTTCGCGCACCGCTCCATCGCCGAGCGCATGAGGCTTTCGCTCTGCACCCCCCGCCCGTCGTCCGAAAAGGCGATGACGTCCGGGGCCATCGCTTCCAGATCCGAGAGTTCCTCCCCCGCCTCGTTCACCGTCAGACTGCCGTAGGGCCGCACGTCGATGAGGGAGCGGGCGCGGATCGGGGCGAGGACTTCGCCGAGGTGCTCCCGGGAGTCGGGCACCGGTTTCAGATTCGGCATGGAGCAGACCGCGGTATATCCGCCGTGCGCCGCCGCGAGGGAGCCCGTCTCCACCGTCTCCTTATAAGAAAATCCCGGTTCGCGGAAATGCACATGCACGTCGCAGAAACCGGGAAAAACGGCGAAACCGGAGGGAAGAGGGGAGAGCGTCCCGACTTCGGCGTTCCGGCACAGGGAGGAGAATTCCATTTCGAGCTGATCGCGGGTGAATTTCGTTCCGTTTGCCATAAGCCGCTCCTTCCTGACCGGGTCGATGATGAGAAAAGCCTTCGTCCTTTTTGCGGGGGAAGGCATACGCAAAGAAAGCGGGGTTCCGCCTTCCTCTGACAACCTTGCCGACCGCACGGGATCGAATTAAAGATCGTGTTTTCGTTCGCTCTTCATTATAACATGGTTCCGCCCCCGTGTCAATGGGAGATTTGCACGGATGTGAACCGCCCGCCCGGAATATTTTTAAGGGGATTTGACATGAACTCCGCCCGCCCGGAAGGACCGAAACCGATATTTATGCAGGATTCTCAGCCAATATGCGCTCTCTATCCGCAAAAAACGGGTAAATATCCGTCTTCCGCCCTCCGCCGTCCGCTCACCCGGGAAACGAAGCCCCCCGTCCGGACCGACTTCCCGGGAAACTCTTGACAGGAGGGCCGAACTGTGGTATAATGATATGACGCGTTATAATTATACTGATTATACGGCAATTATTCACAATTCGCAGATATTTATACATCACATCGGAGGAACAGCGGCACATGGGACTCACTCTGGCGGAAAAAATCCTGAAAGCGCATACGGTGGACGGCGCGTTCGAGAAGGGGCGCGAGATCGGGCTGAAAATCGATCAGACCCTGACCCAGGACGCGACCGGCACCATGGCCTACATCGAATTTGAAGCGATGGGGATCGGGCAGGTGAAGACGGAGCGGAGCGTGGCGTACATCGACCACAACACCCTCCAGTCCGGCTTCGAGAACGCGGACGACCACCGGTTCATCGCGTCCGTGGCGAAGAAGCACGGGATCTGGTATTCCCGCCCCGGCAACGGGATCTGCCATCAGGTCCACCTCGAACGGTTCGGCGCGCCGGGCAAGACCCTCATCGGCTCCGACAGCCACACCCCGACGGGCGGCGGTATCGGCATGATCGCCATCGGAGCGGGCGGGCTCGACGTGGCGGTGGCGATGGGCGGCGGCGCGTATTATATCACCTATCCGAAGATCGTCCGGGTCACCCTCACGGGAAAACTCTCCCCCTGGGTGGCGGCGAAGGACGTGATTCTGAAACTGCTCTCGATCATGAGCGTCAAGGGCGGCGTCGGCAAGATCATCGAATACGCCGGGGAGGGCGTGAAGACCCTGACGGTGCCGGAGCGGGCGACGATCACCAATATGGGGGCGGAACTCGGGGCCACGACCTCGATCTTCCCCTCCGACGAGAACACCCTCGCGTTTCTCCGGGCCGAGGGAAGGGAAGACGTGTACGTTCCCCTTTCCGCCGACCCGGACGCCGTCTACGACGAGGAGATCGAGATCGACCTCTCCGCGCTGGAACCGATGGCCGCCTGCCCCCATTCCCCGGACAGCGTGAAGACCCTCTCCGAGATCAACGCGGAAGCGGAAGGCGGGAAGATGAAGATCGATCAGGTCTGCATCGGCTCCTGCACCAACTCCTCCCTCGCCGACATGATGAAGGTCGCCCACATCCTCCGGGGAAAGACCGTGCACCCGGACGTCTCCCTGTCCGTCTCCCCGGGATCGAAGCAGGTGCTCACCATGATGGCCGAAAACGGAGCCCTCGCCGACATCCTCGGAGCCGGGGCCCGGGTGCTGGAATCCGCCTGCGGTCCCTGCATCGGCATGGGTCAGAGCCCGAATTCCGGCGGGATCTCCCTGCGCACCTTCAACCGCAATTTCGAAGGGCGCAGCGGGACCCGGGACGCGAAGGTCTATCTGGTCTCCCCCGAGGTGGCCGCAGCTTCGGCGATCGCCGGATATCTCGCGGATCCCCGGGAGCTCGGGGACATGCCCGTCTTCTTCCTGCCCGAGAAATTCACGGTCTCCGACAATATGATCACGCCTCCCGCCCCCGCGAGCGAAGCGGAAAAGGTGGAGATCCTACGGGGTCCGAACATCAAGGAATACCCGAAGACCGCTCCCCTCGCCGATCACCTCCGGGCGGAATGCTCCCTGAAAGTCGGCGACAACATCACGACGGACCACATCATGCCCGCCGGCGCGAAGATCCTGCCCCTGCGCTCGAACATCCCGGCGATCTCCCGGCACTGCTTCGCCGTCTGCGACGAGAGCTTCCCGGACCGCGCTCTCGCCCTCGGACAGAGCATCGTCGTGGGAGGCGCGAACTACGGGCAGGGATCCTCCCGGGAACACGCCGCCCTCGCCCCCCTCTACCTCGGCGTCAAGGCCGTGATCGTCAAGTCCTTCGCCCGCATCCACCGGCAGAACCTCATCAACGCGGGGATCCTGCCCCTGGAATTCGCCCGGCCCGAGGACTACGACGAGATCGAAAGAGGGGACATCCTTGCCGTCGAAGACCTCAGAGAGCAGATCGCGGCGGGGGACACCGTGACCGTGAAGAACCTCACGAAAGGGAAGTCCTTCGTCACGAACTGCCCCCTCAGCGCGCGGATGAAGGAGATCCTGCTCTCGGGCGGACTGCTGGACTACACGAAAGCCAATCTCGGAAAATAAGGAGCGGACATGGAACGCATCAGAATGAAAACGCCCCTCGTCGAAATGGACGGGGATGAAATGACCAGAGTGATCTGGAAGTGGATCCGCGAAATCCTCCTCGAACCCTATATCGACCTCAAAACCGAATACTACGATCTGGGCCTCGAAAACCGGAACGCCACCGACGACCGGGTGACCGTCGAATCCGCCGAGGCTGCGCTCCGGTACGGTGTCGCCGTGAAATGCGCGACCATCACGCCGAACGCCGCCCGGGTGAAGGAATACGGCTTGAAAGAGATGTGGAAATCCCCGAACGGGACCATCCGCGCCATCATGGACGGCACCGTCTTCCGCGCGCCCATCCTCGTCGACGGGATCGAGCCCTACATCCCCACCTGGAAGGCCCCCATCACCATCGCCCGCCACGCCTACGGGGACGTCTACAAGAACACCGAAGCCCTCGTGCCGAAGGGAGGCCGCGCGGAGCTCGTCGTCACGGACGCGGAGGGGAACGAGACCCGGAAGCTGATCCACGACTTTTCGAATTCCGCCGGGATCGTGCAGGGGATCCACAACCTCGACGCCTCGATCTCCTCCTTCGCCCGCTGCGCTTTCCGCTATGCCATCGACACGAAGCAGAGCCTGTGGTTCGCCGCGAAGGACACCATTTCGAAGATCTACGACCACCGCTTCAAGGATATCTGGGCGGAGATCTACGAATCCGAATTCAAGGCGGACTTCGAGCGGCTCGGGATCGAATACTTCTACACCCTCATCGACGACGCCGTGGCGCGGGTGGTCCGCAGCGAGGGCGGGTTTATCTGGGCCTGCAAGAACTACGACGGCGACGTCATGAGCGACATGCTGGCCACCGCCTACGGATCCCTCGCCATGATGACCTCCGTCCTCGTCTCCCCCACCGGAGCTTACGAATACGAGGCGGCCCACGGAACAGTCCAGCGGCATTATTACAAATATCTGAAAGGCGAGGAGACCTCCACCAACTCCGTGGCCACCATCTACGCCTGGACGGGAGCTCTGCGCAAGAGGGGCGAGCTCGACGGGATCCCGGAACTGCCTGCCTTCGCCGACCGGCTGGAAAAGGCCTGCCGCGAGACCATCGAATCCGGCGTCATGACGGGGGACCTCTGGCTGCTCTCGAAACTGCCGAATAAAAAGAAGGTCAATACAAGGCAGTTCCTCGAAGTCGTCGCCTCCCGGATGGGATGACGCGGTACCTGCTCCGGGCGCCCACTCCCCTCGGGGAAGTCAGCCTGGCCTCCGACGGAGAAGCGCTCACGGGGCTCTGGTTCGCCGGACAGCGGTATGACGGAGGGTCCCTTCCCGGGGACTTCTCCCGCCCGGATCTGCCCGTCTTCGCCTCCGCCCTCCGCTGGCTCGGGATCTATTTTGACGGCAGGGAACCGGATTTCACCCCTCCCTCCGCTCCCGCCGGCACCCCGTTCCAGCTGACCGTCTGGAAAGAGCTTTTGAAGATCCCGTACGGAGAGACGGTCTCTTACGGGGAACTCGCCGCGCGCTGCGGGATCCGTTCGGCAAGGGCGGTCGGAGGCGCGGTGGGGCGCAATCCCGTCTCCCTGATCGTCCCCTGTCACCGGGTCGTCGGAGCGGACGGCTCGCTCACCGGATACGCCGGGGGGATCGAAAGAAAAAAAGCCCTTCTCGATCTGGAAAGGCATGGGATAAGGCTGAACTGAAAACTGATACTGATTTCACTCTAAACCATGTCAAAAGTTTTTGATCAACCTTTTTTCAAAAAGGTTGCCGGGGATGCGCAGCTCCCCAGTCAAGGGGCAGAGCCC
>CACZNC010000014.1 GCA_902782445.1 uncultured Ruminococcus sp. | reverse complement strand
CCTGCGCTCAGGATGACAACGACCGAGCCTGTCATCCTGAGCGCAGCGAAGGACCTGTACATTCCGATTCAGGGCAACATCATGTTTTCAGATGTGACCTCCGGGCTTCGCAAGCGATTGTCCCCGCAGCCTGTGCGAAGGGCTGTTGCGCACAATGCCTTTACTCCGCCGCCACGCTCATGGTCACGGGCACGCGGGTGGTCATGATGGTCTCGCCCGCCGCGTCCTTGACGGTGATGACCACCAGGGCTTCGTAGTCGCCCGCCGCGAGGGGCTTATCAAGGGTGATGCCCTCGATGGTTTCGCCGGGCTGGAGCTTGCCGGTGTAAACCGTCTCACCGTCCACCCGATGGAGGGCTTCGACTCCCTGCCGGACGGAGGTCCCGGGGAACTGACCCTGCGTCGGATCCGGCGGATGGCCTCGGGGGGCGCAGGGCTGGTCTGGGCGGAGGCGACGGCGGTGACGGAGGACGGGCGCACGAACCGCGGTCAGCTCTGGATCCGCCGGGAAACCCTCGACGGGTTCAAGCGGATGGCGGAGACTGCCCACGAGGCTTCGGGCGGCGCGCCGATCATCCTCCAGCTCACCCATTCCGGCCGGTTTTCGAAGCCGCGGAACGTCCCCGCTCCCGTCATCGCGATGCACAACCCGGTGATGGATGAGAAAATGCCCCTCGACCCTTCCCTGCCCGTGGTGACGGACGAATACCTCGACGCGCTCCCGGAGAAATTCGGCGAGGCCGCGGCTCTGGCGAAGGAAGCGGGATTCGACGGTGCGGACGTGAAGTGCTGTCACAAATATCTCTTCTCCGAACTGCTCTCCGCCTATCACCGTCCGGGGAGATACGGCGGATCCTTCGAAAACCGCTCCCGCCTCTTCCTCGATTCGATCCGGGCCGCCGCAGTCCACGGGGACCGGAATTTCGTCATCGCCTCCCGTTTCGGGGCCTTTGACTGCATCCCGTACCCCTGGGGCTTCGGCATGGACCGGAACGATCCCGCGAAGCCGGACTGGGAGGAGCCCGACCGCCTGTACCGGCTGATGGCGGAATGCGGGGTGCGGCTCTGCGACATGACCCTCGGCTCCCCTTATTACAATCCCCATGTCAACCGGCCCTACGACAACGGGGGCTACGATCCGCCGGAATCCAGGCTCGCGGGGGTGAAGCGTCTTTTGGATGCCGCGGCCCACATGAAAAAGGCCGTCCCCCAGATCGCCCTCATCGGCACGGGGTACAGCTATTTACGGCAGTTCGCTCCGTTCGCGGCGGCCGCGGAGATCGGCTCGGGTCACACCGACGCGGCAGGCTTCGGACGGATGGCCTTCGCGTACCCGGATTTCGCCCGGGACATCCTCAAAAAAGGCGCGCTGGATCCTTCGAAAGTCTGCGTCACCTGCTCGATGTGCACCGTCATCATGCGGAAAATGCACGCGACGGGTTGTCCGATCCGGGACCGGGAAGTCTATCTCCCCATGCTGAAAGAGGTCCTCGGAAAATGAGGCGGGAGAGAGCGTTATGATTGAGATCCGGCACGGAAGCCCTTCTGACCGCGAATTCTGGAAAAGCCTCGACGGGCACCTCTCCGACGCGGAATTCGCGCGCAAGATCCGGGACGGGCAGGCGTTTGTCGCCCTCGAGGACGGGGATCCCGCGGGGCTTTTGCGTTACGGCCTCTTCTGGGACTCGGTCCCCTTCTGCAATCTGCTCTATATCCGGGAAGACCGGCGGGGGCGCGGGATCGGCAGGGCAATCATGGGCTTCTGGGAGGACGAAATGCGGGGACAGGGGTACGATTTTATTCTCGTGTCCACCCAGTCGGACGAGGAGGCCCAGCATTTCTACCGCAAGCTCGGATACCGGGACTGCGGATGCCTGCTCCTCGATGTCCCCGGACACGAACAGCCGGCGGAGCTGTTTCTTTTGAAAGATCTCAGGACGAATACACAGCGGAGGAATGAGCGATGAAAAACGGAAAACGGTGCGCGGTGGTGACGGGTGCGGCCCGCGGGATCGGAAGGGGGATCTCCCTCGCCCTCGCGGAGCACGACTATACCGTCTGCGCCGTGGGCACGAGACCGAAAGAGGCCGTCGCGGAATATCTCGGAGAACTCACCGCCCTGTCGCCGGAATCCTTCTACGTGCAGGGAGACATTTCCTCCAGCGGGGACCGGGAGCGTATCGTCGGGGAGGCATACGAAGGCCTCGGGACGGTGGACGTGCTTGTGAACAACGCCGGGGTGGCCCCGAAGGTGCGGGCGGATCTCTTCGACATGACGGAGGAGAGCTTCGACCGGGTCCTCGGGATCAATCTGCGGGGGGCGTTCTTCCTCACTCAGGCCTTCGCGCGGAAGATGGCCGCAGATCCGGCGGAGGGCTTCCGGTGCGTCGTGTTCATCACCTCGATCTCGGCGTCGGTGTCCAGCGTCAACCGCGGGGAATACTGTATCTCGAAGGCGGGGCTTTCGATGGCGGCGACTCTCTTCGCGGACCGGCTCGCGGAGTACGGGATCCGGGTCTACGAGGTGCGGCCGGGGATCATCGCCACGGACATGACGGCGGGGGTGCGCGAAAAATACGACCGCCTGATCGCCGAGGGTCTCTGCCCCATCCCGCGAATCGGCCAGCCGGAGGACGTGGGCCGGACGGTCCTCGCTCTGGCGGACGGCGCCCTCGGATACACGACCGGTCAAATCATCGGCGTCGACGGCGGCATGACGATTCAGAAGCTGTAATGCTGTTTTCCTTCTGAAGCTGTCTTCATGGGTTTTGATCGCTCTCCGTAGAGTGCGAACAATCTATGATTGTGAGCTCACGAATGATAACTCTGATAAGGTTGGATGGCTATAATGGTTTGCCAAAGTTTCGACTGTACGCAATTGGTATGACCTGTTCCTATCCATTTCAGAAGTTCTTGCCGCTGAACTTGTTCAGCAGGGCTTCATTTCAAGAAGCCGCGTTTTCCCCAAAAGAAAAATGCGGGAGCTCACCGAAGACGATGAACTTCCGCTTTTTTACGCTGTTTATTTTGCAAGGACCGCGTACAGGATCACGACGATGCCGAGGACGATCCGGTACCAGCCGAAGGCCTCGAAGCTGTGGCTGCGGATAAATCCGATCAGCGCGCGGACGGCGAACATCGAAACCGCGAAGGCCGTGACGAGAGCCACGATCAGGGCGGCGGTCTCCGTACCCGTGAAGGCGAGCTGTCCGCGGACCACGAATTTCGCGGCTTTGAGCAGGCTTGCCCCCAGCATCATGGGGATGGCGAGGAAGAAGGAGAACTCCGCCGAAGCCTTGCGGGACACGCCGAGCAGCATGCCGCCGAGGATCGTCGAGCCGGAACGGGAGGTCCCGGGGACGAGGGACAGAAGCTGGAACAGTCCGATCCCGAGCGCGGTCTTGTCGGGGATATCCTCCGCCTCGCGGAAGCCGCTTTTGACGTCCTTTTTCGCCCGCATCCGCTCGATCACGATGAAGAGCGCGCCGTAGACGATCAGGGCCGCGGCTTTGACGATGTAATTGTTGAGGTGCTCCTCGCGCCAGTCGTCGATCAGAAATCCGATCGCGGCGGCGGGGAGGGCGGCGATGACGATCTTCAGCCACAGTCCCCAGGTGCGCCTTTTGCGCAGCGGCGTCTTGTCCGCCCAGGGCCAGAGCCGCTTCCAGTAGAGCAGGATCACGGCAAGGATCGCGCCGAGCTGGATCACGACCTCGAAAAACTCGAAGAACTGCGGGCTGTAATTCGTTTTGAGCAGATCCGAAACCAGTTCGATGTGGGTGGAGGAGGAGATCGGAAGCCATTCCGTGATCCCCTCCACCAGACCGATGACAAACGCTTTCAGGATTTCAATCAGCATAACGAGCCTCCTCTCCGGCTCTGACGATGTCGCCCTTCCTTACGGGACAGGGGACTTTCAGGCGGAAATACATTCCGGGGTGCGGCGTGGAGTCGATGGGATCCCCCGCCCTGCTGAGGATCGGATCCGCGCGGAACGGGATCCCGACCCGGCCCGGGGAGATGATCTCCGCGCAGTCGCCGGTTTTCATTTTGTTTCTCTGGGAAAAGACGGCGTCGTACAGACCGTTTTCGTCCGGTTCCCCCGAATCGGTCACGGCCGCGGCGAGATAGGCCTTGTCCCGCAGATAGCCGTGCCGGGTGACGGTATTCGCGTCCTCGGAGGATTTCGAGAAATAGAATCCCGTGCCGTATTCCCGGTGGCTGACGGAACAGAGCTCGCGCATCCAGAGGGGATCGAAGCGGTAGTTTTCCGGATCGTTCCGGTATGTATCGAGGGCCATCCGGTAGGCGTTGGTCACCACGGCGGTGTAATATGCGCTCTTGACCCTGCCTTCGATCTTGTAGCTGGAGATCCCTGCCTCCTCGAGCTCCGGGATATGTTCGAGCATACACATGTCCTTTGAGCTCATGAAGAAGGTCTCCCCGTTCGGTTCCTCCTCGGCCCGGACCGCGGTGGTGATCTCCTCCCGCAGTTCTTCGTGCAGATCGAGCCGAAGGACGCCGTCGGGATCCGCAGGACGGTAATGCCAGCGGCAGGACTGGGCGCACTGACCGTGATTCCCGTCCCTCCCGGTGAAGTAGTTGGACAACAGGCACCGCCCGCTGTACGCCACGCACATCGCGCCGTGGACGAAGCATTCGAGTTCCAGGTCTTCGGGGATGTTTTTCCGGATCTCCCGGATCTCGTCGAGGGTGAGTTCCCGGGCGAGGACCACCCGCTTCGCTCCCAGCCGGTGCCATGCGGCGCACGCTTCAGCGGAGACGGCGCTCGCCTGGGTGGAGATGTGGAATTCCAGCCCCGGGATCTCGTCGCGCAGCAGCATCACCACTCCTATATCGGAGACGATCACGGCGTCTGTCCCCACATCCCGCAGAAAGCGCAGATAGCGTTTCAGTTCCGGGTATTCCGGGGTGTGGGGCATGACGTTCACCGTCACATAGACCCTGACGCCCCGTCCGTGGCACCACCGGACCGCCGCCATCAGCTCGTCCCCGTCGAAATTGGCGGAGGCCGCTCTCATGCCGAACTGCCGCCCTGCGAGATAGACCGCGTCCGCCCCGTAGAGCACCGCGGACCGGAGTTTGCTCCAGTCTCCGGCGGGGGAGAGCAGTTCGGCTTTTCTTCTCTGTGCCATCTCAGAAGTCCAGGCAGAGCCGCGTTTCGACGACGGACCGGACGAATCCCGCCGCCTCGAGGTGCAGGGGATTCTTCTGATACCCGGCGAGGGCGTCCGCGTCGGTAAAGGTCGAATCGAGCATCATGTCCGCGGTGGAAGTGGGCAGGCGGTCCGTGACGACTTTCAGCTCGACGAGTCCTTCGATCCGGCCGTTCAGGCTTTCGAGACGCCGCTTCGCCTCAGCCCTTGCAGCCGATTTTTCTTCTTCGGTGAAATTCTCTTTCAGTTTCCAGAGGATGATGTGTCTGACCATTTGTCGGTTCCTTTCCAGGCTTTTGCCGATTCCGTATGCGATTGGAAGATCAAAATCCCGTCTCCGGTCTTCTCTCCTTTGCCGGGGAGATAGGGCGGGCGAAAACCTTCCCGGCTTTTATGCGCATCCGATTCTTACACGTTCATAATCACGGGCAGGATCATGGGCTTGCGCTTGGTCTTCTGATACAGGTACTTGGACAGCGCGTCCTTCACGCCCGTCTTCATCTGCGTCCATTCGGTGACGCCGGAGTCCAGCATGTCGGCGAGAACGCCGCGGACCAGCTCGCGCACGTCGTCCATCAGTTCCTCGCTCTCGCGGACGTACACGAATCCGCGGGAAATGAGGTCGGGCCCGGAGACGATGGTCGCCTCCTCCAGGTCCACGGTCGCCACGACGACGATCAGGCCGTCCTGGGCGAGGTGCTTCCGGTCCCGGAGAACGACGCTTCCCACGTCGCCGACTCCGAAGCCGTCCACGAGCATCCGGCCGGAGGGAACGGTCCCGTTTCGCTTCGCCGATTCGGAATCCACCTCCAGCACCTGCCCGATATCCATCACGAAGATGTTCCGCGGATCCATTCCCATGTATTCCGCCAGTTCCTTGTGCTGCATCAGGTGGTGGTATTCGCCGTGGATGGGCATGAAGAATTTCGGTTTCGTGAGGGCGTGGATCAGTTTCAGTTCTTCCTGGCAGGCGTGGCCGGACACGTGGACCACCGCCTCGTCGTGATAGACGCTGACGCCTTTTTTATACAGTTCGTTGATGATGCGGCTCACCAGCTTTTCGTTGCCGGGGATCGCGTGGGAGGAGAGCACCACCAGATCGCGGGGGGTGAGCTCCACCTGGGAGTGGTCGGAGAAGGCCATGCGGTACAGGGCGGACATGGGTTCTCCCTGGGATCCCGTGGTGACGATGGTGATCTTCTCCTGGGGATAACGGCCGATATCCGCGATGTCGATGAGAGCTCCGTCCGGGACGTCCATATAGCCGAGGCGGACCGCCGCTCCGACGACGTTCATCATGCTGCGCCCCGTCACCGCGATCTTGCGGCCGAAGCGCACGCTGGAATTGATGATCTGCTGGACCCGGTGGACGTTGGAGGAGAAGGTCGCGATGATGACCCTTCTCTCCGGGTTGGTGAGGAAAATGTGGTCGAGGGAGGCTCCCACCAGCCGTTCGGAGGGGGTGAAGCCGGGTTTCTCGACGTTCGTGCTCTCGCACATGAGCAGGAGCACGCCTTCCTTGCCGTATTCGCCGATGCGGGTGAGATCCATCATCTCCCCGCCGATGGGGGAGACGTCGAGCTTGAAGTCGCCCGTATGCAGGATCACGCCTTCCGGGGTCCTCAGCGCGATCATGCAGGCGTCTGCGATCGAGTGGTTGGCCCGGATGAATTCGGCGCGGAAACAGCCCAGCCTGACGATATCGCCGGCCTTCACGGTGACGAGCTTCGCCGTGCCGAGGAGTCTGTGCTCCGCCAGCTTGGATTCGAGGATCCCGAGGGTGAGGCAGGTGGCGTAGACGGGCACGTTGCAGACTTTCAGTAAATAGGGGATGGAACCGATGTGGTCCTCATGCCCGTGGGTGACAAGGATGCCCCGCACCCGGTCCGCGTTCTTTTCCAGATAAGTAAAATCGGGGATCACGAGATCCACGCCGAGCATATCCTCGTCCGGGAACGCGATGCCGCAGTCGATGATGACGATATCTTCCTCATACTCAATGACGGCGAGATTCTTTCCGATCTCGTTCAGGCCGCCGAGCATCATGACGCGGACTTTGCTGTGTTGCTTTTTTGTCATACTCTTTCCTTTCGTCGCAAAGAACGTCCCCCGCAGTCAGGGAACGCCCTTCTTTTCAGTTTTCAATCAGCATGATATTCGGTTCCGTACAGGCATATTGACAATCCGGGCGGCGTTTCCGTGCGTCCGGTCGTGTCCCGTGCGGGATTGCGCGGGGCGGGAGCCTCCCCCGTGCCGGTTCCTCCGAAGGCGGCGGACTGAACGCGGCGGGGCGGGGCTCTGATCGGTTCGGTTGGCAGATGATTCCAGACGGGTTCCGTCGGATCCGGGCATTCTTCCCCGGCGGATCGGGAGGCGCATCCAGACGGCGGACAGGCTTCTCGATCCGGTCACGAACAAAATATCAACTCTTATTATACACCGAAAAAGCGGTTTCGTCAAGCGGCGAAGCGTCTCTAAGTCTCACAGTTCTCCGCCGCCGATCCGCTCCCTTTTCGTCGGTTTCGCCGGATCGGGGGTCAGAGCAGGACCGCGATCAGGGCCGCTCCGCCGATCAGGACGGAGGACGCGCCGGCTCCGAGGAAGAAAGCGAGGGGCGGGCTGAGACGGGATACGGGCGGGGCTGGCTTGCGTCTGTTCAGATACCGTCCCCCGCTCTCCCGGATGATCCGCTCCGCCTCCTCCGCGAGGGTCTTCGCTTCCCGGGCGTCTTCCCTTCCCCGCTTCCCGGCCGGTTTCAGGACGAGATAGGCCTCCTCGAAATAGGGGCTCCCGGCGTCGCGGACGTAATAGATCCGCCTTTCGCACCCGCGCAACTCTTTCACCTCCCGCGTCGTTTGCTTCATTGTAGCCGCGCCGGGCCGGATTTATGCAGAGGGATTGTCCGTTTTTTCCCATGCCGCGGCGACATGGAACGGGGATTTCCATCAATTGCCAGTCGGATCTTCCAGAAACTGCCAAAAAAAGAAAAAATCCTCTTGACATCCGGGCCGAAAAGAGGTACAATGAGGCAGCGCGGGAGGGATGCCGTCGAAACCGGGCGGACGCTCCCCCGCAGTTCTATTCCCTGAAATCAGGAGCTTGCTATGAAAGTAATGGGCGGAGTCAAGGCAATCGACGAACTGGGGCGCATCGTGATACCGGGCGAACTGCGCCGGAAGGTGGGGCTGGAACCCCGCGACAAGGTGGAGATCTTTGCGGAGAAGGACCGTATCGTGCTGCGGAAATTCGATCCCGGCTGCGTGTTCTGCGGCTCCTCCGCCGAGTGCGTGGAGTGGAAGGACAAGCTGGTTTGCCGGGGGTGCCTGGAATCGCTGAAAAAGATGGAGAAGTGAGGACAGTTCCCGCCTTCGGCAAAGGATCGACCAAACGGCCGGTCCTTTGTTTTTCTTCCGGGGATCTCGGGCCCGACGGGCAGTTCATCGCGGGATCGCGCCGTGTTCGGTACACGGGAAAACTGCTCCGGCACAAAAAGTGTGAGAGCAGTTTTTTGATTTTGCGCGATCCATCCATCTGTTCAGCGACAGGACGACGGCGGGTCATTTCCGGGGAGGAAGCATTTTGAACGGTTTAGCCCATTCTTGAAGCGAAGGTATCGTGCGCTCCTTTTTCGACGGGAATCACGAACCGCTTCATCCGCTCGACGCACGCCTTGAAGCGCGGATCCTCCCGGATCGGGTCGAACCATTCCCAGCCGTGCTCCGCTTCAAGAGGGTACATATCCCAGACCGGGCATCTGACATTATGATCGAACTCTTCTTTGCCGTCCTTGCGATCATAGTACATTGGAAGGCCGAAGAAGGTCTCCTCCGCGCGTTTGCAGAGCACCAGGCCGTCCGTGAAGTTTTCCACGTCCTCCGGATTGCGCACCCCGGTGCACCATGTCAGGGAAAGGTGATCCAGCTCCGGGCAGCGGAAGGTCAGCTTCGTTCCCTCCGGCATGGAGTAAAACCGCTCGAACAGGCGCGTCGTGTCTTCGAGATGGGATAACGCTTCTTCCTTCCGGTCGGTGGAAGCACAGTAACAGGCGAGGCGGAGCCCATCAGCGATCCGTTCGGAATACCATAGATCAGGCTCCCCGTCGCCGGATACAAGGTTCATTCCGGATGTGCCTGCGAACAGATTGATGAGCTCGAGATTTCGCCGGACCGCCCGTTCGCAGTCTGCGATGGCTTCTTCAGGGGATGGATGATCCTGCACATGAGTGAGACGCCTGAATATGCCATGGAGCAGGGAGAGAAGATATAACTGCTTGTATCCGTTCCCGGCAGTCTCAATGTCCATTTCTCCCGCCCCTTTGCCGCCGAACCCGCATCGTGCGTCCAGAAGCGCTTCCCGACTCATATCCTTTCTGGTAGCGAAGCGGGTCAGAAGTTCGGGAAGATCACTCTCCGGCGCGTTCATAATCAGCCATTCTTTGGCGTAATCGCGGTCGGACTGGCTTGCCGTCTCCAATTTGAGCAGCTTTTCCGTCAGCTCGCGCTGTTCCGAAAAGTTGCTTTCGCCGCTCTCCGAAAGATAGAGGACCAGACGGACAAGGGGCAGAGGCTTTTCGGGGAAATCCCTGTGCAGCTTGCGGAGGCGGTCGATTGCGGTGTCGGCGTCCTCCTGGTGGGTACGGAAGATTTCCCATTCTTCGCTGAATTTCGCTTCCCGGAAGGCCCGGTTCACGCCCATGAGTTCATCGGTCGTCACGCCGAAAAAACGCGCGATTTCAGGGACGCATTCGATATCCGGGTAGGAATTGTCGTTCTCCCAGCGGCTGACGGACTGCACGGACACGCCGAGTTCATCCGCAAGCTGCTCCTGCGTGAGATTTTTCATTGTCCGCAGTCGTTTCAGGTTTTCTGCGAGGTAGAGTTTCATGACACTTTCCTTTCATAGTCAAGATTCCTCACGCGTGGGGTTTTCTGAGCTCGGCTATAGAATACCACAATTCAGTCGGCTTGTCCACATCCTGTAAAGAGAGAAAAAGTCCCGTTTCGTGATGGGTATCGGAGAAAACAAGGTCGCCTACGCCTGAACTTCCTGCCTCACGCGTGCTCAAAGTGCCGCCGGGGGTAGTCCTTCCGGCGGAAAGAACCGTTGTCCTGCCCGGCCGCACACACCCGCCGAATCTCCCGGCTGCGTGGAACAAGCCTTGCGGTCACGATCGTCTCCACATTTCCGCAGAACGACGGTACAGTGAGCCCCATGGGTCTCTTTTTTATTATTCAGGACTGAAACGCCACCTTTTCTTATAATAAATCCAAATCTGAATGATATAATTTACATTAAAACTGAGCTTTTTTCGTTTTTCCACCGGTCAAAGCGTCAAAGCCGCGGTCCTGTCCCCCTTCCTGTTTGCATTTCCGCCCGCCATGTGATATAATATCCGCAAACAGGACGGTAAAATGCCGCCGGCGCAGGCAGAACGGAAGCAGCTGACGGAAAAAGGAGCATCGCGCGATGGAAATGCTGAAAACAGACGCGTTTAGCTGCCGGAGATCCTCGAACAAAACAAACGCCGGACCTCTGACTGAAAAACGGGAATCCCGTTCCACGGGGGGATCCTCCCAGGGTGTCAACCCATGAAACGGAAAATACCGCGGCTTCCGTTTTCATTCCCTTTTGCGCCGACGCCGCACCGGCATGGTATTGTATGAACAGACTCACATCTCACGAGCGTTTGATGAGGATCTTTCAGGGGAAGGAAATCGACCGGCCCGCTCTCAAGCTCTGGGGAGCCGGCATGACCGTGGGCTGGCAGCTGCACGAAGCCTACCGGCCCGTTTCCGAGCTTGCGGCGGGGGCCACCGATCTTTTCACAGGGGCAGGGGGATTCGGGCTCAATCTGCTGACCGGCATCGACGGCCGGATGAAAGTCGAATCCCGGAAGGAGGAGACGGGGGACCCGAACTGGCTGGACTGCCATACGGTCCTCCACACGCCGAAGGGCGATCTCGAGATGGTCCGCCGGGAGTCCCAGATCGGCGATCCGGGATACGACATGGAGCACTATGTCAAGAACGAGGAGGACATCGAAAAGCTCCTCTCCATTCCCTATACCCCGCCGGAGGAGTTCAGGAAGGAGAATTATGACAAAGCGGTTTCGGCGGTGGGAGACCGGGGCATCGCGATGATCGATCTGCCCCACGCGGCGTATTTCCTCCATCAGATGACGGGATCGGAAACGCTGGCCTATCTCAGCGTCGACGCCCGGGAGCTTGTGGACGAGGCGGTCTCGGTCTATGCGAAGCGGCTGTACGACCACGTGAAGCGCATCCTCGACACGGGGATCGAGCACCCGGTCTTCGGATGGTGCGGCCCGGAGCTCTTCCTTCCCCCGCTGCTCTCGCCGAAGGATTTTGACGATTTTGTCATGAAGTACGACAAGCCGATCTGCGATCTGATCCACGAGCGCGGCGGGTATGTCTGGGTCCACAGCCACGGAAAGGTGCGGCATTTCATCGAGCGCTTCATCGAAATGGGCGTGGACGTGCTGAATCCCCTGGAACCGGAGACCGCGTCGAACGGGGACGTGGATATGGAAGAAGTCGCCGGGACCTTCGGGGGACGGATCGGGCTGGAGGGGAATATCGAGATCCAGGAGATCCTCTTGTCCTCCCGGGAGCGGATCGCGGACCTGATCGACCGGTGCGTGGAGGCGGGCTGGAAGAGCGGGAGGCTGATCCTGTGCCCGTCAGCCGGGTACATGGAATACGCGCGGCCGACGGAGCAATACATCGAAAATCTGCTGTTCTATCTGAAATACGGTCTGGAAGCGGTGGAGCGGTGCAGACGGTAAAGCGGCGAATGAAAAACAACCGTGCGCAGAGAAAGGAGAACGACATGAAAAGGATCCTGTCAGGACTGCTGGCCGCGGTCATGCTTCTCGGCGCGGCGGCAGGCTGTTCCGAAACGAAGACGGAAGAGGAAACCGAAAAGAACGCGGCCGTCATGCCGGAAACACCCGTACCGGAGGAAGCGCCCGAGACCGATCCCCCGGAGTATGAGGCTCCCGGAAAGGATTACGGCGGCGCGACCTTCACTACAGCCGCGATCGACTACTATTCCCAGGGCGGCGGCACATGGGCCTGCCAGAGCTACTGCGAAGCCTACACGGACGAGACGACCGGAGAGATCCTCAACGACGCGATCTACGAGCGGAACGAGAAAGTCTCGGAGACCCTCAACGTCAAAATGGCGACCTTCTCCCTGACGAGCTACGGATCGGCCGGGACCGAGATCCGCGACGCGCTGCTGGGCGGGGAAACCTCCGTCGACCTCTGCCTCGAAAACGGGAGCAGCCTGCCGACGCTTCTGTCCAGCGGCTTATTGCAGAATCTCTACAACTTTGACCGGGTCGATTTCTCCCATTCCTGGTGGGATCAGACCTCCGTGGATGAATTCACCTTCATGAACACCCTGCTCGCCGTGACGGGGGACATCAGTCTCGGCATCAGCCTGTCTCCGATCACCTTTTTAACCCAAATTTGGCTAGCATTTTCCCCGTGAACGTGTTATAATCAAACTGTCATTGAAGAGAGAAAAGGAGCATTTCCCGACACATGGCCGTTTTATTTCTTGCCTTTGCAGATCTGCATCACGAACCAAAGGTGTTCCCGCATGACGCAAAGCGCTTCCTCGATGAGATTATTGCGAGAGGGATAAACGCAAAAGTATCCTTCATGGTTCAGCTCGGTGATTTTTTACACACTCCTCAGGAGAACAGGGCGCTTGCAGATGTATTCGCGGAGGCTCCGATCCCGGCTTACAACGTATTTGGAAATCACGACAACGATCAGGAATCCTATGATTATATTCTTGATATGTATCGCCTGAGAAACGGGTACTATTATTTTGACAGGGAAGGGTATCGCTTTATCGTGCTGGATCCCAATTACAGCGTGGTTGACGGAGAACTCGTTCACTATAATCCCAATCAGGCACGGAATCACAATCTCGGCGAAATTCCGCCGGATCAGATGTCGTGGCTGGAAGAGACGATATGCGGATCTTCGTTCCCATGCGTTCTCTTCAGCCATCAAAGCCTTGAGCGCACCGACGGCATAAAAAACCGCGACGAGGTATGGCGTATCATCTGCCGTGCGAATCGTTCGCGGGAACATGCCGTAATCCTTTGCGTGAACGGTCACTATCACTGCGATTACTGCACGTTTATCAACGGAGTGTGCTGCCTTGATCTGAATTCTTCTTCATACCACTGGACGGACCCGACGAACCGCCTGTATCCGCAGGAAGTTTACGACAAGTTCCCCATCTCGGACCACTGCATATTCTATAAGAATCCGTTGTCGGCAGTCGTTACTTTGACGGGTACGGACCGGATTACAGTCGAGGGGAGCGGCGGCGAATTCCTTTATCCGATCGACCGGGATGAATTGTTCAGACTGGACCAGCGGCGGCTTTCCGATTTACGAGTCTGCACGCCGTATATCAGCGATTATTCCGTGGATCTTAACAGGCAGATCGTTGAAAAAAGGGAGAAATCCGTCCGCCGTTAACCGGCAGAATATCATAGAGAAGATTCAATATGCTGAGAGATTTCAAAAAAGAGAAATATGACATATTTATCCAGGCGGGTCAGTCAAACAGCGAGGGGTATGGATTCGGTCCGGTTGACACCCCGTTCTGCCAACGCGACCCTGTTTACTATCTGAATCCGGATTTCATCATTTCCATGGCTTCGGAAAGAATCAATGGGAATGAAATACAGAGCAATTTCAGTCTGCCCTTTGCCGATGAGTACATCAGTCAAGGGTACCTCGAAGAAGGAAGAAAAATCCTGATCATTCGGGCGGCGGTCGGAGGAACCGGTTTTTTGGACGGACGCTGGAGAGCCGAGGACGACCTTTTTCTCAGAATGATGGATTTGATCGGGACCGCAGTTGAGCTGAACGATGAAAATCGTCTTCTGGGATTGTTGTGGCATCAGGGAGAGACGGATGCGCTGCTTCACGCAGATTACGATACGCATTATTCGAACCTGTCCACACTGGTAAGACTTGTGCGGGAAACCTTCAATGTCCCCAATCTTCCTTTTATTGCAGGCGACTTTGTTCAGCACTGGAAAGGGGAAAATCTCGAACTGTGTACACCCGTTGTAGACGCGATGCGCGCTGTCTGTCAAAACTTCGGCAGCAGTGCTTTTGTTGAAACCGACGGATTGCTTTCAAACCTTCAGGAGCTGCACCGTAAACCTCTTGGATGGGATGATCCAATTCATTTTTCAAGAAAAGCCATTTATGAGCTGGGGAAACGATATTTCAACGCATGGAAAGCCATTGTCAGTACAGATGACAGATAAATCTGGGAGGCAGATATGAAAAGAAGAATTTCCCTTATCCTTGTCAGTGCAATTCTATTCGGCGCACTGAGCGGCTGCAGCGAACAGAAGCCGGTTCAGGAGCAGGAAGAGGCACAGATCACCGCCCCGGTCCCCGCGGAGGCTCCGGAGACCGAGCCCGAGGAAACCAATGTTCTCGACACTCTGCCGGAAAACGATTTCGGCGGCAGAAGCTTCACCGTCTTGCTCAGGACGGACAAGGAATACGAATTCTACTCCGAGGAACTGTCCGGCGAAATCATCAACGACTCCGTTTATGAGAGGAACAATATACTCGAGGGGCGATATAACGTCTCGGTAGGATATGTAGACCGGGTTGCCTCCTGGGGAAGCGGAGACAGATTCAATCCGGAACTTAACTCCATGATTATGTCCGGCGATTCTAGCTTTGACATTGTGGCAGGGTATGCGGCCATGATTCTGGGAGCGATTCAGAAGGGACTGTTCCTGAACTGGTATGATATGCCATATATTGACATTTCCAAGCCGTATTGGTCTCCCCAGATCGCCGATTCGCTGACGATCAACAATAAAATGTTTGCGATGACCGGAGACATTTCTCTTTCCATTTGGGAAGATATGATTTGTATGTACTTCAATCAGAAGCTTGCGGCAGATTATTCGGTCGGAGATATTTATGAACTCGTCAGAAACGGTGATTGGACTTTTGATGAGCTTCTTTCCAGAGTAAGAAAGGTTTCTTCCGACCTCAACGGAGACGGCTCCTATACCGAAGATGATTTGTACGGGTACGTGAGCTACTGGTCAACCGCTATCGACTCCTATCTGCCGGCGTTTGATATTCAGGTGGTCAAGCGCGGCGAGGACGGATGGCTTGCATTCACCATGAATACCGAAAGAATGGTGGGCGCGCTTGAGAAGATGCAGTCCCTGTTCTTTGACGGAAGTAATTCCGCCATGATGACCGCGACAATTAACGTCCAGAAAATCTTCCAGGAAGACAGAGCGCTTTTCTACGCAAACGATCTGCGCTCTTCGGCGCTTTTGCGGGATATGGAAACAGACTACGGAATTGTTCCGTACCCCAAATTTGACAGCGCTCAGGCAAAATACTACTCGACTTCCACGGATGATTTCTCCCTGATCCTTTTCCCCTCAACCGTTACGGATCTTGACTTTGTCGGCTGTATAACAGAGGCTATGTGCGCTGTGAACTCCGCCGTCGTCGTCCCGGCCTATTACGACATCGCTCTGAAAGATAAATACAATAGAGATCAGCAAAGCGCCGAGATGCTTGACATCATCCGGGAAAACCTGATATTTGATGTGGGATACCTCAACAGTTATGCGCTGAATTCGGCAGGACACCTGTTTGTTCAGCTCGTGCGGGAAGGTCAGATCGATTTTGCTTCATCGTATGCCCGGAATGAGAAGATCTACAAGAAGATGCTCCAGAAGATGCACGCGGCTTACGAGGACTGACGGGCGTTAGGGTTCGGCCGGTATATCGGCGGAGTACGCCGCTGTCCCGAAGGTACGCCCGTCCAGGGGATCCGGCGCCTTCCCTTCCCAGGATTCCAGATCCTGATTGCGCAGAGCGGCCTTCCAGCAGCTGCCGTTGTTCCGGTGGATCTGCGCGACGCCGCCGCCGGGGGTGGTCAGCACAGCATCCGCGCTTTCGACGACGCCGCAGTCCAGCCACCGGATGAAGTAATTCGAATCGTCGTCTCCCGGATCAATGGGCTCCGAGCGGTAGTTGTCAAAGCGCAGGTCCACGTCCGCGGAGGTCTCCGTACTCAAACGGATCTGCACGCAGGGGGCATGGGCGTCGGCGTATACCCGCAGAGTACCTTTTCCGGCAGAGATCGTCAAGAGCCCTTCCTCCATGCTGAGCGCAAAATCCGCTCCGTCCGCAAAGGGACAGGGATCCACGGTGAGGACGGCGTGGGCGGTTTTCAAGAGCCGGTACAACTCGCTCCACGCGTCGGTCTTGGACAGGAGGAAATGGACGCGCCCGTCCTCCGACAGCCATACGTTCGCGCCGATATCCCCGTTGCCGATGGGCAGGGACTGCATGGCGGTCTTCATGCTTCCTCTGTATCGGAAGGTATAATCCCGGATCGTTTTTGCCATTGATGTTCTCCTTGTCGGTCGATTTTCTCGGGGTCAGATCGTTTTTTCCCTAAATCACAGTCTATGATGGGATCGACGCTCCCGTCACACCTCGGCGATCTTCTCCCCGCGGGTGAGGCCGCCCCGGTTGTAGGCGTCGACGGAGACGTAATACCCCACGCCCCGGGTCAGACACCGGATCACGGCTTCGCAGTCTCCGATCACCTGCCAGTGGGTGTTCCGCTCGTTCGGATGAATGCCCCACCGGACGATGTACCCTTCCGCTCCGTCAGCCGGAGACCAGGAGACCTTCATTTCCCGCCCGTCCGCCTGCCTTTCCGCCGTAAACGCGGGAACTGCGGGCGCCGGGAGATCCGCCTGTCCGAACACGCGGAATCCGCTGACTGCGAATTTGCCGCCCGCCGGGATCTCTCCGCGGTTTGTCAGACGGAAGGATCTCAGACGCATCGGCTTTTCCAGTTCAAAATACGCGTGGGGGATGTCGTCCGCGCCGTCTTTTTGGTCGATGAGGACGAACCAGTCCGCGCCGTTCTCCGAGGCTTCGATGGTGTAGCGGTAGGAAAACCCGTTGTGCCGCCCGGTGACCCGCTCCGTGTCCTGATCGGCGAAATTGAGGTGGAGGGCGCGCACGGTCATGACCTCTCCGAGATCGAAGGAGATCCATTCGCCGGGATCGCCGGTTCTTGCGCTCCACCAGTCCTTCATGTTCTCATCCGCCGCCCGCTCCGGTCCGTGCTCCCCGTCCAGAACGGAAGACGCGCCGGACGCCGCATTCAGAGAGAGCAGATGCCAGCCCGCGTCCGCCTGTTCGAAGGGATCCTTCACGGCATGGGGCAGCCGCATGGGGTAGTCGCCCCGGACGGTGTTGGTGTAGAGTTCTCCGTCCGCGCCGATCTTCGAGGGGAAGAGGCAGAGGCGGCGTTCGAAGATGTGGTTCACGCTGATGGAGACGGTGTCCATCTTCCAGAGATTGCCGTTTTTGTCCGAGAAAAGGCACCCGTGGCCGCTTCCCCGCATGAATCCCGTCGCCTTATACACGGCGGGGCTGCTCTCACAGTACCGGTACGGCCCCATCGGCCTGTCCGAAACAGCGCATCCGTCGCAGTAGGCGGAGTACTCGGTCCCCGGGACGGCATAGGTCAGGTAATACTTCCCGCCCGCCTTGAACATCCACGGACCCTCGAGGTGGGGATTCCGGTCGTTGATCTCGTTGCAGTCCCCCCGCCGCTCGAATCCCCGGCTGTCCTTGTCGGACTGGAAGATCTCCACGGGACCTTCGAGGAGCGCCATACCGTTGTCGGGATCCAGCCGGGCCGCCCGCAGGGGAGCGACGTCGCTCAGCCCGTCGAACAGATAGACCTTCCCGTCGTCGTCCAGAAAGAGCGCGGGATCGTTCCAGACATAGGGGTGTCCGAGGTTGACCCAGGAATCGGGATCCCGGGGATTTTCGGAGTACAGGATATCCCCGCCCTCGGAATGCGCGAGGTACAGCCGGTCGCCGAGGACCATCGTCGCCGGGGCGAACAGACGGAACTGGGGCTGTTTTTCGAGATCGGTCTCGATGAACTCCCAGTTCACAAGGTCCTCCGAGACCCAGTACCCGCCGCCGTGGGACGCGAAGAGGAAATACTCCCCCTTGAAGAGGACGACCGCCGGATCCGCGGATTCCCGCCCGTTGAAATAGTGCTGATACTGATAGTTGATGCCGACCGGATTGCAGAAGGTGCCGCTCATGAATGACTCTCCTTTTTTCTCTCTCAGTTCCGCCGAATGGATGTGATTCATTATAGCACATCCGGGCCGGAGAAGTCAACCGCGGAACGGGCCGGACCTCGCGGAAAACGAATGGCATAGATCATCCCCCGAAAAACAGTCCCCGGCTCGGAACTTTTCCTTCAAAGCCGGGGATTATTTGTTTGGATTTCCGTTTCAGCGGATCTCTCCGGTCAGCCGCGCAGGGGGAAGCTCTCGAGGGGCCGTCCGCGCCGCTCGACCGCGTATTCGAACATGGGCGCGGTCTCAAAGGAGAGATTGCCGTCCGCGTCTTTTTGGCAGGGGATCTCTTCGCCGTTTTCGAGACAGCGGACGACGCATTCCCCGCCGAAGGGATCCGCCAAGGTGCAGACCCCGCCTTTCAGACTGCGGATGATGCCGTATGCGACTTCCCCGTCCCGGAATTCCGCGGACACGAGGAACGCTCCCCGGGCGCGAAGGGAAAAGAAAGCCGCGTCTCCGAAGTCTTCGGGATAGGCGGGAAAGAGCCGGATGACACCGCCCTGGGACTGCAGGAGCATTTCGTTGATCACTTCCGAAAGGTAGGCCGCTCCCTTGTCCGCGAAGAAGTCCTGCTGACCGTCCCGGGAGAGGTCGTTGTCGGAGACAAAATCGCAGGCGTCGCGCCGTTCCAGATTGCCTCCCTCCCGGCATTTCGGCATCATCCGGAGCGCAAGGCGGGCGTAATCCCGGTCCCCCATGCGGAGTTTTCCGAGGATCCCGAAGGACATATCCCACGGCAGACGGTTCCGGGGAACGATCGCGTCCACCGTCTTTCTTGCCGCCTCGCGCATCTCGGGGGAGCCCCTCCAGGCGTCCACCTCGTCGGTGACGGCGATCGGGGTGAGGTCCGAGACGGATTTTGTGCCGTAGTCGATCGTCGGATCGTCCCAGTCGGCAGAGGCCTTCCAGACACCGTTCGGCCACGTGGCGTAGTCCTGCCGCATCCCGTCTGCGTCCTTCTCGAAGCGGGCGGCGAGCTCTTCGTCCACCCCGAGGATCCGGGCGGCTTCGGCCGTGCGGCGGAGGACAAACTTGAAGAGGGCGGTATCGACGATCGTATCGGTCATGTATTCGTCGTTCCTGGCCGGGGAGCCGGTGAACTCCTGGGTCCGGGACGGGAAGATGTACCGCTGTCCGGTGGCGGGATCGGTCTGCAGATAATCGCTGAAGAATAGGGCCGCTTCTTTGAGGATCGGATAGCCGATCTCGCGCAGATAATCCTCGTCGCGGGTGAAATCGTAGTAATCCCAGCAGTACTTGACGGCCTCGCCGGTCGTGGAGACGTTCATGCAGGTGCCGTTGAGGAATATGGAGGAATACACGACCTCGCCGGTCCCGGAGATCGCGTGGGGAAAACAGGTGCCCTTCATGCCGTAGAAGGCGGAGGTGAAGCGTTTCAGCGGCTCTTCGGCAATTCTGCAAAGACGGAACCAGGGTTCGAGCAGTTCCGCGCGGTTGGAAGCCAGCAGGCCCAGGTTGGACTTTGTCTGCTCATAGGTCAGGATGTGGTGACCCCAGTTCCCGTAGCAGCAGGAATGCCACGGCGCGAGGTACGCAGGCGCAAACTTGCCGGGACAGCGCGCGCTGGCTGCCTCGTACAGACCCCAGTACCAGACGCGCTCCGCGTCACGGTCGGGGAGGCGGATCCACGAGCGATCCCAAAAACTGCGTCCTTCATCCCCTGCGATGGCCAACGAAGCCCCGCCGCGCAGAGTGGCATCGGACAGACGCCGTTTCGCTTCGGCATAGGTGTCCTCGGCGTCAAAGCTGGAAACGACGGTCAGCAGGATGCGGATGTTCTGTTCCGCGCGCCCTTCGGCGAGGATGGAGTGTCCGGCGGCATAATACCGGGTATCGCCGTCCATTTCCGTCAGCATCACGGTATAGCGGCGGTCGGGGGAACTGTCGGGATCCTCCCCGGCGCGCAGACGCATGGTGAAGCCGCAGAACCGCCCGTCCACGAAGGGCTCGGGGGAATAGAACGTCTCGATCTGCCGGAGATATTCCGCCTCCTGCTCCTTTGTAAAGCAATAGTGGGCATAGGGAGGGGGATTCATCGGAGGACGGGTCAGCTCGAAACGGAATCCGCCGATCTCCAGCATGTTCTCCGCGGACGCGTGGATCATGAGCACGCCTTCCGAGCGGCTGACTGCAGTACAGGTTTGAAGCGTGCCGCCGTATGACGAGCCGTTCGTACTGCCGATCCTGCATCGGGTACGGACGCAGGACGAGGCCATATCCAGCGTTTCGGAATATCCGGAGATCATGCCGCCCTCTGCCAGATGCAGGGTGAGCTCGGCCGCCGTCGTCTGGATCGGCTCGTTGGACCGGTTGTTGTGGGCCTTCATCAGATCCATCCGCAGGGACGCGTCCCCCGCTGCGACCCGTTCGCGCACTTCCCCGATGCCGCCCGGAAGGAAGCAGGGGACGGGGGATTCGTAGTCGTCCCACCAGAGATCGTTTTTACCGATGGAAAAGTGCATGGCGGACGGCGCGCCGCGGATCATGCATCCGATATCGCCGTTCCCGATGGGCAGGCCGTTTTTGAAGTCCCAGGCCGTGTGATCCCTCGTATAGGCTTGACGCGACATTTCATTGCGGCCCCGCGTCCGGATGCGCAGCCGGGTCGGATCCATCGTCTCGTCGGAGAGATGGGGCAGCAGTCCGCGCATGGGAGAGGATCGTTTTTTCAGGTCCATACTGATTCCTCCGTTGATATGATCCAGAGCACGATCTCGGTGTGCCTGAAACTCTAATTGATGTCGTATGTGAATCCCTGCCGGACAGAGGCCGGGAGTCCGTTCCATTTCATTCTCCCGCGGTCCCGCACGTCACCGGCACGACCTCGCCAGGGTTTACGCCGACGCGGAGAAATCTGTCCTGCCAGAGCAGACCCAGCGGTTTCTTTCTGTCCTCGTCCGATTCGATCATGACCTTGACGACGGCGGGAAAGGACGTCGGGTTTTCGATCATCAGTTTCCCGTCCTCCAGCCAGGCGTTGACATGGTCCGAAGCGCACACAAGCCCGGTTTCGGTGTCCGCGTAGACCCCCGGCGTCTCAAGCCATGTCAGCATCAGCGCCGCCGTGGGCCAGACGCTGTTTCCGGTGATGGCATCCCCCACGTTTCCGGCGCCTTCCCAGTCGGAGAGGTTCACCCGCTCGCAGATTTCGCTGGGCCGGAGGGCGGGACCCTGCACGGTGTACATGGGCCGCTCGGGATAGGAAACCGTCTGCGGGATGAAGTGCGCGATCCTGCTCATGAGTTCGAGGTAGAGCCTGTCGCCGGTGGCCCGGTACAGCTTCAGAAGCGCGCCTCCGCCCGCCGTGCACATGCCGGGACCCGCGTGCTTGTTCTGAACGCTGGCCCAGACGCTCCCCGCGCTGTAAATGCCCATTTTCGAAAACCTGCTCCCGGGCGGGAAGGCGTAGTCATAGCCCACCACCCAGCTTGACAGCATGTGAGCGGCTTCTTTCGCGCATTCGAGCCATCTGCCCGATCCGTCGGACTCGTACAGGACCGTGAAGGCCTCCACAAGCCCAATGCAGCTCTCGCTGTCGGGTGCGGCGAGGATCTCTCCCGGTCCCCCGGTGGAATAGCCGACGCGGAGAGCCGTTCTTTCATAATAGTCCCCCACCTGCCGGGCGCAGGCGAGAAAGCTCTCATCCCCCGTGACCTCCGCCGCCGCGCAGAGAGCCGCCGGAGTGATCGCGCCGCAGGCCGTTCCGCCCACGAGGATCTCCCCGGTCTCCGCGTTGACGAACTGGCCGATCTGACCGTACCGCTCCCACATGCCTTTCAGCGCGCCCGCCGCCTTGACTCCGCTTTCGAGAATGTCTTCTGGCACCTCCATCCCGAGCCTCCGCATCGCCTCGATCTGACGGAATACGAAATAGGTCAGGTCGGCGTGTTTGCGGACAAGGAGCATATTGTATCTGCCCTCGTAATGGGTGAAGCAGTCGTGGTGGATCTCGCCGTCCGCCACAATGCCGTAATACCATCCGGCCCTGCTCTGCCACCTTGCCGCAAAATGAAGGGCTTCCACGACGCGCCGACGGGAAAGCTCCCCGCCCTCGCACAAAAGCGCCAGCGTGAGCATTCCGCCCCCCGCCCATCCGGCCTGCCACTTGGCGAACCAGGAGGGATGGCTCCCCACTGGCTGTAAGGCGTAATATCCTTCTTTTTCGTCGAAATGGGTGCCGTTCTGCTCCGCTTCGGCCAGTTCCCAGAACCGGGAGAAGGGGAGGCTTGCATGAGCGTGGACCGGATAGAGCATCGACCGCTTCTCGAAGAATGCCCGGAAGAGCGCGGGAATGTCTCCGCAGTCAAAGGTGAAAACGCGGTGCGCGATGACCGTTTCTTCCCCTGCGCTGACCGTGAGCGGCGGGTCCGCTTCGGGCTGCTCTCTGAGGGACGGATACCCGTCGTACCAGTGATAGACCAGACGCCGCTTTGCCGGTGCCCGCAGACGGATCAGAAGTTCGTCCCCGGTCTGCTCCAGCGTGACGCCGTGGTTGCGTCCGTGCTGTCCCTGATCGAAGAACAGTATGAACGCCCGCTTTTCCGATCTGCGCAGGACGCACACGCAGGGGAGGGCTATGTCGCCCGTGGTCACGTCCATGAAGGAGTCTCCCTCAGGGGACAGGGCAGGGACGCAGGTCATACGGACCGGTGCGCCGACCCCGAACTCCTCCTCGGTATACATGGGCGGATAGCGCCGCATAACGGTCTCGAAGCGGTTGCCGTCATACGCGCATCCGGGAATCATGATGTAAATATCCCCGATGGGCGCGTCCAGCCGGAAATCCACCCAGTACGCCGCGTCGCCGGAATCGGCAAGGGCTGTGAAGCGGGTCTCTTCGTCGTTATGGATCACGCGGGTCCTGTCCCGGTCTCCGGCATAGCCGCGGGTCTGATTGACAATCATTTTTCAACCTCATTCTGTCAGATACATGCGATGTCTGTCGGTATAAAGGCGGATCGCGGAAAGGATGGGCGCGGCGGAAAGGCGATCTTCCGTCACGGCCGCGCTTTCGGTCCGATGCGCCAGACCTGTTTCCTTCGGAATTCCGTCATGATACAGGACGCGTCGGGGTTGTCGTCGGTGGTGAATTCGACCATGCCCCAGAGGAACGCACTTCCTTTCCGGGCCACGAGCGGGGATCCTTCGCCTTCGATCGTCTCGAGCAGGCGATAGTTCCGGTCGTACCGGTACAGCGTGGTCCCGCCCCCGTACACAAGGTATTCGCCTCCGTCCGCGTGGAAGGAGAAGCGGAGCGAACCGTACAGGCTGAGGTCTTCCATCATGCCGCACCCCGGTTTCCCCACGCGGATCCGGAACAGGATCGGTTCCTCCTCTTCCCCCCCGTCGGACGGATACGAGCCCTCGAGGCACAGGATCGCTCCGTGACGGACCCGCACGCCTCCCGCTCCCGCCTCCGCGGAAACGTCATGACCGAGGGTCCCGGCCTCCGTCTTCACCTCCCGGTCGCAGTACGCGAGGTCGTGGGTCCGGATGATACGTTCCGTGAGTTCCCAGCCCTCCGCGGTTTCCTCGAGATGCCAGTTGCTCTGCTCCTCCCGCATCCTCTCCCGGACGGCTTCGGGAATGTCCGCCTCGAGCCGGAACCGGTTCCAGCGGCGGATCAGCTTATAATACTCATGGATCAGCCCGTGTCCCTTCGCCGTCGCCGTTTCGAACAGGAGCGCGGCCCCGGCGTCAAAGGCGGCGGAACGGGAGAGGATGTACTCCATGTTCTCGGGCGGCGTCGCTTCGAACCGGCCGGTCTTGTCCGCGAGGAACACCTTGTACCAGCCGAGCATGGGAGGGATCAGATTCCGCTTGAAGAACGCCTGATTCCTCGTGCGGTGGATGTGCATCCCGCCCCGCCGGTCGCTGTCGTAGAACGGCTCTCCCCAGTTGTTGTAGGAGAACGCGTGCCAGAGGTAGTGCGTGGCGATGCTGGCGTCGCACATCAGCTCCGGGCCGGTCTCCCTGAGCGTTTCCAGTACGAAGCGGGCGGCGGCGTACTTCCCGTGGCCGGTTTCAAAGCAGCCCTCCAGACCGTCGAAGCTCATTTTCCCGATCCCGCACTCCGCGATCCTCTGTCCGAGGCGGCGGGCCATCTCATCCTGCAGGACGATATCCGGGAAGACCGTTCCATAAGGGTGATCCTTCAGCCGCAGGACCGCGCTCCCCGCCGGATGTGGGACGGGCGTTGTGCCGAACGCGCCGCGGGTGCATCCCGTCAGCCGCTTTTCCTCCGCGTCAAACTCCCGGTATGTGATCAGCTCGTCCCCGATGCGGAAGACGTTCAGCGTGCTCTTTTCCGCGTATCCCGCCGGTTCTTCGAGAAAGATCTCCGTTTCCTCCCCGCCGATTTCCCGGGCAAGGCGCGTTTCGTCCCGGATCTGCAGGTGTTCGTGGGGGACGGGGGACACATATTCGTCGTTCGTATGGATGAAATTGCTGAGCGTATGGGCGCCGCTGACAATGCCATGGGAGGCCGCCTCGTCGGAACTCTGCCGTACCTCCGCGGCCCCGCCCGGAAAGTTCTCCCGGTTGACGGTGAAATGGCCCCACTTTTCGAAGAGATCACTGAAATAGACGCAGCCCACGCCCGCCTCCTTCGCCGCCGCGATCCGATCCTCTTCTGACATATCGGGCCCGTCGAACACAAAATAGAAGGAGGAGACGCGCCGGTCCTTCTTCGCGTAATTTCCTTCGTAGACCGGATGCGGCAGACCCTCCGCGAGCTCCATTTCTCCGATCGCATCGAGGAGTTCGTCCGCAGAATCCGCGTACAGAAGCGCGATCGAGGATCCCGCGACAAGGGCGTCCTCTCCCGCAAGCGGCTGGACGCGGAAACCGTCCTCCCGGATCTCTTCCCGGGTCCGGTCCTTCACCGAACAGTGGAGGAAGACCCGCCCATCCTGCACGGACGCCGCGTTTCTGAACCGGTCCAGCGTCAGGCTTGTCCGATCTTCCCGGATGGCCGGGATCACGCCCTCCTCCACCTTGGGCATGAGGGACTGGATGCAGACGACGGAGCCGTCCTCATACCATCCCGCCCCGAGAACCTCCCCGCAGGAAGCCGCCGCGGTGGGATACGGCCCGAAGACGAATCCCGTCGTCCCGTCCGGCAGGCCGCATAAGGTCAGCTTCACATACCGGCCCTTGTCCTCAATCCGGATCCGGCAGAACCCGCAGGGGAAACCGAGGGAAACAAACTCTCCTTCAGAAGTGGCCGAAACGGGCTCCCAGGCGCACCCCCGATGCACGAGGATGCCGAGGGGGGCGGAAGGGATCCGTTCTTTCCCGCCTGCCGCAAAGGTGAATGTGCCGTTGTCATGGATCTGCAAGCCAGCCATAGCGCTCCTCCGAATGAATGAGTTCGGGTACGGACCCGTTTGGGGGATGTGTTTCATTGATTTTTCAGAGTTTTGTCCGGACAGAGGAGGGTCACCCGTCCTCCGTTTCCGTCTCTTCGGCAGGACCACGCGCCCGGTATTCCGAGCAGCTGCATCCCATGATCCTGCGGAACAGTCTGGAAAAATACTGCGCGTCTTCGATCCCCACGATCCACGCCGCGTCCTGCACGTGAAGATCCGGATCCTTCCGCAGGCGGTCGGCGGCATATTCGATCTTGCGTTTCAACACGTACTGCTTGATCGGCATACCGAATACCGACTTTGACAGGCGGATCACGTGGGAATAGGACAGATCCAGCGCCTCCGCGACGCTCTTTACGCTGACGCCGGACAGGGGGATATACTCGGGCGTAAGGAAGTTCATATAGAGTTTCAGTCTGTCTTCGGATCTCGCCTGGGGTTTCAGAAACAGACGGTTCAGCAGAAGTCCCTGGGCCGCGGCTTTCACGATCGTGATATAGCCCTTCAGCGTGTCCTCGTCCATCACGGCCGTGCGGTGATAGGCTTCCAGCATGGCGGGGCGGTCCTTTTCCCCGAAGCTCTCCGGGTACTCCCCGCACAGACGTTTGAACAGGACGGGAAACTCCATCATGGGATCCGAGGCCGGACGGATCATCCCGAAGTCGATCACGCCGCTGACCTGCGCGTTTTTCATGATCGGAATGATGACGGACATGACGCCCAGGTGACAGCGGAAGACATGGGGCCTGCGGGAGGAAATGGCGGCGGAAAGATTCTGGGAATCGTCGCATCCGCAACGGTCGCGGAAACGCAGGCTCCGGTTCTTGCAGTAGGTGCAGAGATTCTGCTCCACGCCTCCGGAAGCATAGGCGACAGCATACAGAGGATCATGGATCCCGATGTGCGCTCCGGTGATTTTGTTGAACGCCGCGAGAAAACCGGTGATTTCATCCGTGTCACAGTCCGGCAGACCCGCGTTTTCAACCAAAGTGACGTCGTCCATAGCCCCACCCCTTCCTCACAATGACTATAACACAGACGCCCGGGAAATGTCAATAAAACAGATGTTAAAAATCGCAATGAGCGTTTTGTCCATATCCCGCGCAATTTCCGTACTTGAAAAACAGAGCCGTTTCATGTACAATTAGGCTGTGGGATTGCCATAACCTGAACGCGCAGAAGCGGGAGCATCCGGCATCGGGCTCGCTTTCCGTTCTGCCGCAGCGAAAGACTTATGAGGTGATCTTTATGAAAAAGATTTGCCATGTTTCTGGCGCTGACGCTGTCTGCATCCGCGGTCTTCTCATCCTGTTCCGAGGGGAACGATCCGGAGGAATCCGTCCCCGAAACCGTTCCCGCCGCCGTTGAGGAAACGGGCGCGGCCGCCGAAGAAACGGAAGCCGACAGGATCGACGTCCTCTCGAAGAGCTTCACCCGGGAACTTCAATCGGAACTCGGGCTTGACGGATATGAAACGAATATCCTGCTCCGCCTCGAAGGCTATGAATGGAGCAACCCGGACATCGTCGCCGAGGAAACCACCGGAGAGAGGCTGAACGACGCCGTATTCAACCGCAACGAATGGCTTGCGGACACATACGGATTCACCATAAAGGCGGGATACAGTTCCGGCGACGCCACCGAACTCCAGACGCTCGCGGCAGCCGGCGACGATGCCTACGATATCGCGTTTCCCCAGGCGCGGGCGGGGGCGAGCATGGCGCAGTCGGGGATCCTGACGGATCTGAGCTCCGTCGCCTATCTCGATTTCGGCAATCCAGCGTGGAGCCGCATGTTTACCGACATGCTCAAGATCGGCGGAAAGCTGTACTATGCGGCCGGTGATATTTCGGTCAATTCCTATCAGGCGGTCATCAGCCTCCTTTTCAACAAGCAGATGGCCGTGGACTACCACCTCGACGATCCCTACACCCTCGTCCGCGAAGGCGGCTGGACGATGGACCGCTTCGACGCGATGTGCTCTGCTACCGCCGAGGATCTCAACGGGGACGGAAGCATGACTGCGGACGACCAGTGGGGATTGATCCTGCAGACGTCCAAAGGCGGCATCGTGATGTATTACGGATGCGGGGAACATCTCGCCGCCCTCAACGAGGAGGAAGAACCCTACTGGTCCGTCGGCCGGGAGCGTTCCGTCGACGTGTACAACAGGGTGCGGACCCTCCTGTACGAGCGCGGATCCTGTTACGAATGCGCCGATTACGATACGCTGTCGCTGTTCTCGGAAGGCCATTCCCTCTTTCTGCAGGCTGCGCTGTTCCATGTGGACACCCTGCGCCAGTCCGAGACGGATTTCGGGATCCTCCCGATGCCGAAATACGACGCCGATCAGGAAGAATACGTTCAGTCTGCGGACGGATGGTGCATCAGTCCTCTTGTGATCCCTTCGATCGTCGGGAACAAGGACCGCGCCGGACTGATCGCGGAAGCTCTTGCCGAAGCATCCAGCGTGAAGGTCAAGCCGGAGTATTATGAGATCATCCTCAAGGGCAAGCTGACCCGGGACGAGGAATCCGCCGAAATGCTGGATATCATCTACACGAATTTCGTGGTCGATCCCGCCGATCTGTACCAGTGGGGTAATTTCGAAAACGAAATGATCGCCGCCATGCGCGGAGGCAAGGAGCTTCCTTCCCTGCTGGCATCGAAAAGCAAAGGGCTGACGAAGCTCATGGAAAAGACGATGGACGCGTTTGAAAAACTGAGCGGAAACGAGTGAAATCTCTCAACTCAGAAAAGTTTATTCTTTGAGTTCCGCCGCATGAACGCCGTTATGCCTGATTTCAGAAGAAGAGAGGGTTGAACCGTGACGAACCGTGAGAATTATCTGTCCATCGCCCGGCGCACCGGATACGACTATATGCCCGTCAATTTCAGCATGTGTCCCGATCTGCAGAGGAGATACGACGAATATATCCGGGAGCATGATCTGAAACTGCCGGTCGGAGAAGAGTCCGTCATGGGACAGCCGGTGGACTGCGCTCCGGGAGAAGTGTTTCTCGAAAGATATTACAAAGGCAAAGAGTTCAAGCCCGGCACCCATATCGACATCTGGGGCGTCGCCCATGAACCCGGTTCGGCCGCCGCCTATCACATGACCTATATGCACCACCCGATGGAGGGATTCGATTCCGTCGAGCAGATCCTCGGCTATCCTTTTCCCGTCTTCCGCGACGCGCTCGAAGAACAGAAAAACCATGTGGAAAGGATCCACGCCGCGGACCATGCCGCAGTCGGCTGCATGGAGGTGACCATCTGGGAAACGTCGTGGTACATGCGGGGGATGGAAAATCTCATGTGCGACATGATGAGCGGCGATCCGATGGCGGAGGCGCTTCTCGACCGGGTGACGGATATCTCGGTGAAACGGGCCGAATCCTTCGCAAGAGCGGGGGCCGACGCGCTCTTTCTCGGGGACGACGTGGGGATGCAGCACACCATCATGATGAGCGAAGGGCTTTACGACGAGTGGCTGAAACCGCGTCTGAAAAAGGTGATCGACGCGGCCCGGACGATCAAGCCGGACATCCTCGTTTTCTATCATTCCTGCGGCCATGTGACGGAACTGATCCCCTACCTGATCGAAGCGGGCGTGGACGTGCTCAACCCCGTGCAGCCGGAATGCATGGATTTCAAAGCGATCCACGGCAAATACGGCGAAGTCCTGTCCTTCCACGGGACGATCGGCACCCAGTCCGTCATGCCCTTCGGAACTCCAGACGAGGTACGGAGAAAAGTATTCGAAAACCTCGACATCGCGGGGAAAAAAGGCGGCCTGTACGTCTGCCCCACCCACCTGCTGGAGCCGGAGGTCCCGGTGGAAAACGTCGTCGCGTACATTCAGGCATGTGCGGATTACACCGCCCGGGGATGACGGCAGTTCTGTGTCCAACGCGGCAGAGAGGACAGAAAGAAGAGATCGGGGATTCATGGCGGGGGATCCCCTCGAACGGATGAATTTCCCCCCGCTGGACCGTCGGACGATCCGGTCATAACGAAAGAGAAAAAGCCCTGAAACTGCCTGATTTCAGAGCTTTTCGCTTTTATGGTTCCCGCACGGCGGCGTCCGAACAGGTCCCGGGCGGAGGGTCGTGATCACAGAGTGAAAAACGGATGCTTTACTTGTTTATCGGGAAAAGGGTTGGAAACGGTAAACGCTCATGCTGATACCGTGCGGAAACGCAGATGGTCTGCCCGTTCCGTCAAAATCCTTTTTCCGTTTGTCTGTTTATTTTGCGACCGTGATGCCCATCACGCCGGCGACGACGTCGGGACAGGTGGTCTCCAGCGTCACGGATTCGAGGACCGCGCCCTCCCTCAGCGGCCAGCGGAGAACGAGCGCGCGCAGATTCTCCCCGAGCGGCAGGATCTCCGGCGTGAAATCTTCGAGCAGCGCTTCGTCATAGGGATTGAACACGTCCCGGCGCGATTCGTATCCCTTGCTGGGAACCCGTTCCGTGTAGGGCGAAAGCTGGATGTAGTTCTGCGGATTCACAAGGGGCAGGACTTCTTCCTCCCCATCGGCGTAGCGGAAGATCAGCCGCGCGTTCTCGATGCCGCAGAGGTTCGGGTTGGTCGATCCGGCGACTGCGGCGAAGACCATCCTCCCGGAGAGTCCCACCGGGATCGTCACCCTGTCCGGGAAATTGTCCCAGAGCGAGGTGAAGACGACGTTGCGCTCTCCCGCTTCGATCCGGATCGGGATGCCCGCGCCGGTGTCAAGCAGTCCGCCGTGGTCGATCTTCATTTCGAGGGGCCGGATCGACCAGAAGGGGAAGGTCCAGAGGGAGTAGCCGTCGTATCCGATCTCCGCGTGGCATCCCCTCTCCGGGCGCGGCGTGCGGTAGTCCTGTTCGAAGATCCTCCGGACGTCCGCGTTGAAGACCGCGCCGAGATCGACGGGCTCAAATTCCGCGTTCTCCGGAACGGGCTGCCTCTGACGGCGGAGCAGTTCCGTTTTCGCGGGATCTTCCCCGAGGTCCAGTCGGATCGGGGCGTACCATCCGCCGGGGGTCTTGCGGAACATCAGGTGGTATCCCCAGGGCTCGGCGGCGGCGTTCTGCGGATCATGGATCCCGTCCGTGTCCGCGGGCAGAGCGGTCAGCTCCTCGGGTTTGTCAAAATCACGGAAGCCTTTCAGATTCAGTTTCAGTTCCGCCTCGTCCGTCGTCCCCATGTCCGCTTCGACTATCATGCCGCCGACCGCGGGGATCAGACGCCAGCTCACAGCCCCTTCGACGCCGGCAAGCTCCTCCGCGTACAGCCGCATCCGGAGCGTGAGCCTTGCCGGTCTTGCCAGCCGCACCTTCATCCCCGTCCGCGTATAGGAGAGTTCGAAGTCCCGGGTCCGGATGCCCGCCTTTTCCCAGGACGCCGGGATCGAGGGTTCGAAGGCCGCGGCTCCGTTCGGATAGTCCGGACGGTACCCGAACAGCCCTTCCACCACCGCGCGGGCCAGCTGGGTCGCCGCTTCGCTTGTCGGGAAGGTCAGCTCGCCGGGGACGATGGAATCCAGCGCGCGCTTTGCCAGTCCCGAGACCACGGCGGCCGATTCGTCCGGCTTTCCCGCTTTGAATCCGGCAATGGCCAGCTGCATGTTCTCCCCGGCGGAGCACTCCCGGACCGACCAGATCCCGGGGGTCCAGTTGGAGATCCAGTACAGGCCCTTTTCGTCCCGTTTCAGGGCCCAGCGGGGGTAGTCCGCGCACTGATAGGCGTCGAGCCCGCTCACCAGGCCGCATTCGATCGGCAAAAACGCCGCGTAGATCCACGAATCCGTGTGCAGTCTTCCCTGCCCCGCGTATTCGACGAACTCGCCGGGATAGCCGCGCCCGGGGATCCAGAGCTTTTCGAAGAAGGCTTTCCGGATCTTCTCCGCCTTCGCCTCGCAGGCCGCCTTTTCATCGCCCTCCGTCAACTCCGCGAGGGCCTTGTACTGATCGTAGACGTAGCAGGTCTCCTCCACCGCTCCCCCGGGCGTGTAGACGCTGTCGGTGGGCCAGGTGTTGATGACGCTTTCGTAGAGCCCCGTTCCGTCGGGATCGAAGCATTCGTCCTCCCGTTTCAGGTGCAGCCGGAGCGTATCCCGCAAAATCGCCCCGGTCTCTTCGTCGCCGCTGTACCGCCAGGCCGAGATCATCTGATGGAAGAACTGGGTCTGCATGTTGTAAAACATCTGATCCTCGGCAATGTAGCCCTGACCGTAGAAGCGGGAATTCTCGGCGGGGAGGGTTCCCGCGTCGTTCCGCTCATATCCGCGCTTCTCGTCCTCCCGGATCTGGGCTTTCGCGTATGCCTCGAGGGTGGCCTTCGCCCGGTCGTGCCAGCCGGGGATGTGCTGTCCGTGGAGCATCCAGCCGACAAGGGGCTCGTTCCAGCACATATTGCCGTGCACCGACTTCGGCGGATGCCAGCAGCCGTTGATCTCCGCGACAGCCGCGTGGACCGCCGCGTTGATGACCTCGTCCGGCGTCTCGACCTCCAGCGCGCGCCACAGCTCCCGGCCCCGTTCGATCCCCGCTTCGAACAGCGCGGCAGGATCTGCCGGAAGTTCCGGGGACACCGCGAGGATCTGCCGGAAAGAGCCGCCGATCACCCCGTCCTTTTCCGACGAGGATCCGTCCGGGACGAGGTACACCCGCCCGCTGTCCCGGAACCATTCCCCCGCCGCTCTGTTTTCGATATAGCAGACGCCGTTTTCCGTGCCGGAGCGGTTTCCCTCGAGCCACGCGGGATCAAATTCGGTCGTGAGCAGGGAGGCGTCCACCGAGAAGGGGGTGAAGCACCAGGCGTCGCTGGCGGATCCGCTCGTATCCGGCTTTTTGTTGGCGATCCCGCGGAAAACGAAGGTCAGTTCCGTCTCCGGCTCCACCCGGACGACGAATCCGAGCCCTTCCCCGGGCGTGGTGGCGGTGATCGTGAACGGTCTGTCTCCCCCCACGATCCAGCGGACGATATTCGGGCTGTACTCCATCCGCACCTCGTCCGGACCCAGCTCGTCCAGCGGGCGGCCGTCCCGGAACATCCGCAGCGTCCCGAGCATCCACCGGTTCCGGCAGTAGCGCAGATGCGGACGGTCCCCCGCCATGAAGTACGCGCTGATATGCCCCTCGTAGACGGCGCGGTTGGAATAATAGCGTTCTGCCAGCCCTTCGCCGACGATCTTTCCGCCCTCGGGTCTGTATCTTGTCATTTCAGCCTCCGATGATATGGTTTGTGATATTCCCATGATGCTGATCCAGCGGGGTAGATCCGGCTCCCGCACCGGACGGTCATGTCCTTTTCTTCCCGGCTGTGCACGGTTTCCGTATACACCAGAGGCACGGGAAAGTCAACAACCCTTCGGGCGGAGCGGGGAGAAAAACGGCTGACGCCCCCTGTCCCCCGGATGAAGAAAAAGAGCGATCCCCACCCTCTCTGAAAGGATGAGGACCATTTCGATCTTCGATATGGAAATACGCGGGGGAAATCGCGGTCTTCCCGCAAGGCAGCCGGACGGGTCATGTCCTGGGACCGGACCGTTTTTTACTCAAAGCTCCCGTACATCGTGACCGCCTGATCCACCGTGATCTCGCCCTTGCCGACCTTGAAGGCCGCCAGCCGGACCTGAACCGTGAGCGGATCCGTAATGCCGAGCACCTCCGGGGAAATGATGCGGTCCGCAGGCACCTGTCCGAAAGGCGCGTAAACCGGATCGAGGGACAAATCCGTCGTGGGCGTTACCAGACGCTTCACCGAAGCCATCTCGTTCAGTTCTCCGTTCGTGATCAAAAACCGCATGAATTCGTTCGTCATGTCCAGATTGTCACAGTTCCTGTTGACGGAGAACTCCACGGAAGGACTGTCGATAAAATATCCGCCCTCCTCCGTAAGAGGGATCGGCAAAAACGTGTACTGGAACGGCGAAGCGGAGAACGCTTCGGACTGGCTTTCCCGTTTTTTGGTCCCGGACACGGTATCGCCGGTGCAGATCATCATAGGCACGTCGCCCTCGAAAAACCGCAGGATCACCTTGGTATAGTTGTCTTCGATCTTGTCGCACTCCTCAAGGTCGACGCAGCCGTTCCGGACCAGCTGATCCACGGCTTCCAGCGCCGGACGCATGTATTCTCCCGCGGCGGGATCCAGTTCATTGGCCAGCTTCAGAGCTTCCGGGTTTTCTGCAAGCGTGGCCGTAAACAGCGGATACGCGACCGTATTCATGAAACAGCTGGACGATTTGACGCTGTACCCCATCATGGGGCTGGCGTATCCCTTGCCGCGGAACTCTTCGCACACGTTCATGAGCTCCGTCCGGGTGGTTGGGACGGCGAGGCCTTCCTTTTCAAACAGATCGTTGTTCACAAGCATCCCGTAGGTTCTGGAGAATACCGGAACCAGCAGGATACGGCCTTCCGCGTCGTGGTTGATCAGGCCGGAACGGATGCAGCCCAGATTCAGCCCGAGGGATTCGTCCGAAAGATCCTCCATGTGAGCGGCCACCTGACTGTATTTTTCATTCCCGATCATCCAGGTATAGGAGAAGAAAATGTTGGGTTTATCGTTGCTTTCCAGCGCGGTGCCAAGGACGTTGTTGTAGTCGTCCAGTTTCACATAGCTCAGCTGCACATTCGGATAGAACTCGTTGAACCGGACGAATTCGGCTTCCAGCGCCTCGAAATTGTCATAGCTTCCGGCTACCGTGATCCTGCAGCTTGCCGACGTATCGAGAGCCGGCTTGAATCCGGCGGCCGCTTCCTCCTCCGGTGCGGTGCCGCAGGCCGTCAGCGACAGTAAGCCGCATAGAATGAGAATGGCGCAGAGCAGTTTTTTCATGATCTCCCTCCTCTTATGGTTCGTATCCCGGGCGGCAGTTCTCTCTTCGGGCAGATTCACCCGAGCCTCCCCGCCGCAGTCAGAATGATCGGAATCACAGTCAGGGCCCCCGGTTCTGATACAATTCGTCAGACCGGACGGGTGTCCAATTCCGTTCACATTATACCATATTTCGGACGGCCGCGCAATAGTTTTTTTGCAGATCAACGGAAAAAGCCGTCCCGCAAAGGAACGACTCTTTCCGAAACGGTATTCGAGGCTCTCTCCGACGGAAAAGGGGATCCGCCCCGGTCCTCCTCTCGGAACGGCGTGTCGGAACCCCTCTTCCCGCTTTGAACGGATTCTGCGCTTACAGGTTTTCGTTCTTCAGCGCGTCCACAGTGTTGTCTTCCCGCAGTTTCGCCGAAGCGTAGAGCATGGTCGCGAATACCACGGCAAACACGCTCCCCACCGCGATGATCACACTCGGCCACGGCACGTAGAACCCCGTTTCGAACGCCGAACCCGCGACGCGCCAGATCACCCAGGTCATGAGGAAGGCGGCGGGCAGGCCCCACATCAGTCCCTTCATCCCGTAAATCAGGCACTCGTAGTTCATCATCCTCCTGAATCCCCGGTTCCCGAGGCCGATGGAGCGGAGCATGGCGAACTCCCGGCGGCGGAGCATGATATTCGTGGAAATGGTGTTGAACACGTTCGCCAGAGCGATGAGGGAGATCAGAATGATGAACCCGTAGGAGAAGACGTTCACCACCCTCACAAGCATCCGGTTGGATTCGCTGCGGGCGGCCTCGTCCCAGAGCCGGGCGGTAGTCATGCCCGCTTCGGTCAGGGCGTCTTCCATGTCTTCAAAAGCCTCCGCATGGTTCGGCGCGCGGAAAACGAAATTCGTCTGATACAGATCGGCGTCCGGTCCGAGCACCGCTTTTTCCATGCTGAACGGATAGAACAGGGTGAACTGGTCCGCGGCTGTTCCATAGGTCGGAATCCCGATCACGCCGCCGACGTCGTATTCCGTCACGACCTCCGCCTCGCTCGCCGGGAAGGTCAGAATTTCCTCTCCAACGGCCTCTCCCCGCTCGCCGCGCGCCATATAGTTCAGCATCCGCTCCCCGTTCTCCGACACGGATTCCTCCGTGAAGACGTATCCCTCCATCTCCATCGGGGCGACGCTCGTGAGAGTGCAGGGGATCTTTTCCGGGTCCAGCGTGAGCGCATAGCCGTAACGGACTCCTCCGTTCCTCCCCTCGCGCATGATCCGGGAGCGGTTGGAGACGAGAGCCTTCGGATGGTCGGGATCGAAATAGTCCGCTGGATCCAGACCGTTCTTCCGGCAGAGATCCCGGAACGATTCATCCCGCAGGAACGTGAGGGAGCCGCCCCAGGTATAGAAATCTTCCTCCTGCCCGGGATCGGAAGCCAGAAGCTCCTTTGCCTCCGGGTGCGTCGCCTCCGGCGGGATCCGGTATTCCACATAGGTATTGTCCATATAGGTCCCGTCCTCGGTGTTCCCGGCGGCCGAGAGCATCGCAAGCGTTTTCTCCGGATCGTCCCTTTCGTCCCCGGCGGTGTAATACCGAATATCCATTCCGTCATCTTCCCCCGCAACACCCGTGACCGCCCCCGTCAGATAGCTGCAGAAGCTGGACGCGGAGATGAAGAGCATCACGCTGAGGAACAGGCTGACGACGGTGCTCCGGTACCGCTTCCGGTTCCGCTTGAAGTTCTTCGACGCCATCATCCCTTCGAATCCGAAGAGCTTCCGGGTCAGGCGTCCCGTCTTCACTTCCTTCGCCCTCAGCTTCACGTCTTCGGTCTGACGGATGGAGTCGATGGGGGAGACGCGGATCGCCCGACGGGCCGGGACAGCGGCGGAGATCAGGGTCGTCACCAGGCACACGAGAGCCGCGATCAGAAGGGCGGCGGGATGCAGAACCAGCTTCATCCTCGTCTCGGATCCCGGCCGGATCATGGAATCGAAGGCTCCGCGCAGGCAGGTGAGGGTGATCCCGATGCCCGCGCAGCCCACGACGAGCCCCACTGGGATCCCGACGGCGGAGAGCAGGAAAGCTTCGTACAGGACGCTGCCCCGGATCTGCTTTTTCGTCGCGCCGACGCTTTTCAGGATCCCGAACTGCCGCGTCCGCTCACTGACGGAGATGGAGAAGGAATTGTAGATCAGCGAGACCGACCCGAAGGCCACCAGAAACACGAGCACGGCGGTGAATCCGTAGAGAGCCGTCGTCATGGAACTGTTGCCGAAGGATCCGTTGAACTTTTTCAGATCGCTGTGTACGCGACGCACGCCCACCGGCGGATGCGCGTCCAGCCATTTGACCGTTCTGCCCGGGTGCTTCAGGGTGCAGAAAACGGTCGTATTCCCGTTCCCCTCCTCCCCCCGGGTCAGGGCGATGAAACCGGGGTTCTCATAGGGATCCACTTCCCATGAAAAATGCTCGTAAATACCGACGACGGTATAAGTCCGCTCTTCCGGATCGGCGACGGTCTCCTCGAATTCCCCGGAGGGTCCCGCGAAGGGTTCGAAGATGGAGACGGTTTCCCCCGCGTCCGTCACTCGGCGTCCGAGGGCTGCCGTCAGCGTGTCCCCTTCCCGGTAATCCACGCCGGAGGTAAGGGAGAGATTGGAGGGGAGAAGGATCTCGCCTGGATTCTCCGGCATCCGCCCCGCAGTCAGACGGATGGCCAGCAGATCTTCGATCCCCTCTCCCATGGACTCGACGAGCATATAGGGCTTATCGCCTCTCTCCGCTCTCTCCGGGGCGATCATGGCCCAGCCGGCCTCGTTCCAGACCGCGCTTTTCCCGACGCCGTCCGTGTGCCGGAGGGTTTCCGCTTCTTCCGGAGTCAGGCCGGTTTCGCTGACCATCCACGCGCCTTCTTCCTCCTCGACGGACCGGATCAGGAACTGATGGCCGCTGTATGCCCCCTCGATCACCGCGGTGATGAGCGCCATGGAGAGGATGATGCCGATGATCGTCACGACGGTCCTTGTCCGGTTGGCCAGGAGGGATTTCCGCGTAAACACGCACAGGATATTCATGCTCTTGCCTCCCGGATGCGCTCGTCCCGGGTGATCCGCCCGTCCTCGATGGCGATGATACGGTCCGCCTGGAGCGCGATGTTCTCGTCGTGGGTGATGACGATGAGGGTCTGTTTGTAGCGGACATTGGAGGAGCGGAGCAGTTCCACGATCTCCTGACTGTTCCGGCTGTCCAGATTCCCCGTGGGCTCGTCCGCCAGCACCACCGACGGCGCGTTCATGAGGGCCCGGCCGATGGAGACCCGCTGCTGCTGTCCTCCGGAAAGCTGATTCGGAAGGTGTTTTCTCCGTTCGTTCAGGCCGAGGATCCCAAGAAGTTCGTTCAGTCTCTCTTCATTCACGGGGCGGCCGTCCATCAGAACGGGGAGCGTCATGTTTTCCTCCACGTTCAATACGGGGATCAGATTGTAAAACTGATAGATCAGCCCGACCTGTCTTCTGCGGAATACCGCAAGCTGTTCCTCGTCCTGGGCGTAGACGTCCTGTCCGTCCAGCCAGACCTTGCCGCCGGTGGGACGGTCGACTCCCCCGAGGATGTGGAGCAGCGTGCTCTTCCCGGATCCGGACGGCCCGATGATGGCGAGGAATTCCCCCTTTTCCACCGTGAAGGACACGCCGTCCAGCGCGCGCACCTGATTTTCTCCGCTTCCGTACACCTTCGTCAGATTTTCGATTCGCAGAATTTCCATGATTTTGTCTCCTTTTTTCTCTTTCCACGGACAGTATATCAGCCGAAAGTGACTATTCGGTGACTTTTGCGAAAAAAACCGCCCGAAAAAATCAGGCGGCATTTTCTCATACGATGCTCTTATAGAACCGGATCGTGAAGCAGGCTCCGCCGGAGGGGGCGTTTGCGGCGGTGATGGTCCCGTTCTGGGCGGCGACGACGCTCCTTGTCAGCGCGAGACCGATCCCGATGCTGTCCGAGGCGGCGTTCTTCCCTTTATAAAACCGCTCGAACAGGTGGGGGAGGTCCTCGCTTTCGAATCCGGTCCCGCTGTCGGTCACGGTCAGTTCCGAATAGAGGGCGGTCTCGCGTGCTTCCACCTCGATCCTGCCGCCCGGCAGGGTATGTTCCATACAGTTTTTCAAGAGATTGGAAACCGCTTCCGCTGTCCAGGCGGGATCCACCGTATACTGTACGTCCTCCGCGCGGATCCGAAGCGTCTGGTCCCGCAGTTCCATGGGGATTTTGAAGGGCGCGGCGGCCTGTTCGATCAGTTTTTCAGCCGGGACGGTCTCCGGGCGGAACACCGCGGTCCCGGCGTCGATCTTGCTCAGCTTCAGAAGGGTTTCGACGAGCCACCGGATCCGCTCGGACTGACGGCTCAGATCCCTTGTCAGCCTGCTGCGCCGCTCGGCGGTCAGATCCTCCTCTTTCAGAAGGGAGGCCGTGAGATTGATGCTGGTGAGGGGAGTCCGGATCTGGTGGAATATATCCTGAATGGCCTCCGTCAGACGCACCTTGTCCTCCGTCAGCCGGTCCGACTGCTCCCGGAGCCGCACGGTCATTTTCCCGATCTCCGTCGAAAGGATGGCGAGCTCCCCCTCCTCCTCCCGTCCGTTCAAGTCCTTCTCCTGCCCGTGGAGCACCCGCCCGACCTGCTCGGCCAGCGACGCGATGGCGCGGTACCGCCGGAAAATGAAACAGACCGCCAGTCCGAAAGTCACGGCGAAGAACGAGAGGATCAAAAGGCCGCACCGGACCGACACAAAAAAACCGATCCCGGTGAAGACGAGACCGGTCAGGGATAACAGCAGCAGTTCCCGCTTCACGTCGGGATTTCTAAGGAGCTTCATCTCAGTCCACCCTGTACCCGAGGCCCCGCACGGTTTTGATGACCGCCGGACCGGACGGGTCGTCTCCGATCTTTTCCCTGAGCCGCTTGATGTAGACGGTCAGGGTATTGTCGTTCACGAAATCCCCGCCGGCGTCCCAGATCTCGTCCAGCAGCCGGGTCCTCGTGAGCAGCTTTCCCCGGTTGTTGACAAACACCATGAGCAGCCGGAATTCAAGAGCGGAGAGCGGCACGGCTTCCCCGTCCCTTGTCACTTCGCCCCTGTCCGTGTCGATCGAGACGCCGCCCAGTTTCACGACGCTCTGTCCCTTTCCGTTCCTGCGGAGGACGGACCGGATCCGCGACACCAGTTCCCGCGGGCGGTACGGCTTTGCGATGTAATCGTCCGCACCCAGATCCAGCCCTTCCACGACGCTGTTTTCATCCCCGGAAGCGGTGAGAAAGACGGAAGGGATCCCGCGGGCCTTCGCCTCCCGGCACACGGAAAAACCGTCGCCCTCCGAAAGGGAGATGTCGATCAGCACAAGCTCCGGGGAAAAGGAGTCCATCAGCCGGACAGCCTCCCTTTCGCCCTTCGCGGAAACCGGATCGAATTCTTCCGTCCTCAGATATTGTTCCAGCGCCGTGACGATCGCCGGGTCGTCTTCGACGATCAGTATTTTCTGCATGAGGATCACCGTTCCTTCATTTCTGCTTTTTTCGTGAACCGTTCCAAACAGGCTTCGAATAAGTCGAACTTTGTACGGTACGGCGGTGTGCCCACAGGCGGATCGCTGCCGTCGGTTCAACCCTTCTGCGAGTCCGCCACGGCCCGGTACATGGCGAGAATGTTCTCCGGCGGCACGTCCGGGAGGATGTTGTGCTCCTGATTGAACACGAACCCGCCGTCCTTCGAGAAGATCTCGATCCGTCTGCGGCAGTGGTCGTACACCTCGGCGGGCGAGGCGTGATTCAGGACGGATCGGGTGTTGCATCCGCCGCCCCAGAAGGTGATGTCCCGCCCGAACTCCCGCTTCAAGACCTCCGGGTCCATCTGACGCGCCGAGGTCTGGACGGGATTCAGAATGTCGTAGCCCGCTTCGATCAGGTCCGGCAGGATGGGATAGAGGGAGCCGCAGGAGTGGAGCAGGGTTTTCATGCCGCTGTGCCGGTGGACGTATTCGTTGAGTTTCGCGTGACGGGGCTTGAAAAGCTTCCGGTACTTCTCCGGAGGCATGAAGAGTCCCGCGTTCATCCCGAGATCGTCTCCGAACCGCAGAATATCGACGACGTCCCCGACGGAAGCGCAGACCTTTTCGAGCGTCCTGAGATGCCGGATCATCAGCTGATCGAGCAGAGCCTCCACGTTCTCCTCGTCGGTCATGATGTCCATGAGGAAATTGTCGATCCGGCGCAGAAAGGTCCCCCATTCGAAGAGATTGCACCCGCAGACGATCATCAGGGCGCGGTCGGTGGTCCGGCGGAGCATAAGAGCCTTCTCCCGGAGCGTTTCGTAAAACCCCTCCTCCCCGGCGTGGTCCCAGGGACTGTGCACCAGCGCGCTCCAGAGGACCCGGCCCATGGCGTGATCGAGCCCGTCCCAGGAATCGGGGTAGTCGTCGAGGTACGGGAAAACCGCCTGATCGAAGAAGGTCGCGCCGACGGGCATTCTGGCGATCGCGCCTTCCCCGTCCTTTGCGATCCAGCTTCCGTCCGCCTGTTTTTCGGGCCGGAACCACGCGGGATACTGCCCGACAGACCCGTCCGCCAGCTTGACGTCGTACCAGTCGGAATCCTTTTCGTTGAAAGCGCGCCCGATGTCGATGACGTCCGCCCCGAACCGGTCGAGGATCGTCTCCTCCGGTTCGGCGACCTGTTGTACCACGTCGTAGATGCGGGTGTGTCCCTCCGTGAGGCCGAGATGCTTTTTCAGATTGTTGTACGCGATGGCGGAGATCCCGGAGCTGGGCGTGGATCCGATATCCAGCGGCACGCGGTCCGGTTCCCTGTGCGCGATCGCGGAAAGGACGCGTTCTCGTGAAGTCATGGCAATTCTTCCCTCTTTATTCGGTACGAGTGAAAACACCTGCGCTGTCCCCCGGTTCCGACGGCGGGATCACGGAGCACGATGCGCACACGCCGCCGTCATGCAGAGTGGGGACGGCGGAAAATTCACAGGTCCAAAACCCGTATTGTATGGATTTATTATAACACAGTCCGGGGCGGGATGCAAGCCTTGATTTGCGCCGCGGAGCTCTCCGTCGGGGAGGAACAGCGGAAGCGGAGAAAATGGAACCCTGCTCTTCCCCGCCCTGCGCTGCCCTGAAAACGGCCCTTGACAGGGGATGAGTTTTGCGGTAAGATAGATTGACGGAAAAACAGAGTGAACCTGCCGCCCCGCAAAAAAGCGCGGACATGCCTTCCGGCGGGAGCAGATATGGCGAAGGACCATAACCAAATGAACTTCGTCGGGCACCCTTTTCCTCTCTGCACGGCCCCACCGCGGGGACCTGTTTTTCACACTCACAGAACCGCGTTCGAAATTCAGAATTCATTCATCTTGGGTAACGGATATGGAAACACTTTCTCTGAACGGAACATGGACGATCGACTGGCTCTCCGACCTGCCCTATAGGGGGACGGAAGAACCGGTCCTTCACGCTTCCTCGGACTCGGCGACGCCCTGCCCGGTGCCGGGATATTGGGAAGATCTGACCGATCTGTTTCGCACCACCGCCCTCCACACAAAGCTGAGATGGAATCCCCTCTATACCCTGCAGCGGTATCCCCAGGCCGGTTATGTCCCGGACATGGAACTGCCGAACCCGGTGGGATGCTTCGTCTATCGGAGGACGGTCATGCTTGACAGGCCGTTTGACGGGGAGACCGAACTCACATTCGGCGGGGTGCAGAATACTGTTTCGGCGTGGATCAACGGCCGGTTTCTGGGGAGGCACGAGGGATACTCCGCCCCCTTCGCCTTCCGCGTTCCCCCGGATGTTCTGCGCAGGGGGAAAACCGCGTCACGCTGGCCGTCTCCAACCACCGCCTGGCAGGATATCTGGGGAGGCCCGTCGTCGGAACGACCTCCCGCATGGGCTGCGAATGCACCGGCGGGATCTTCGGCGACGTCGCGCTCCGGAACCTTGAGGACGGCTTGAAAGATATATGGGTCTCCACATCGGAGGACTGCCGCTCCTTTACCGTTCACACGTCCGGCGCGTCCGACAGGGAGAAGACAGTCCGCGTTTTCGACGGGGAGCGGTGCGTCCTGTCTGCAAAACTCCGGAGGGGAGAGTGCAGCGCGACGTTTCCGGCGGAGGGGCTCTCGCTCTGGTCGCCGGAGTCCCCGAAGCTCTACGTCGCCGCGGTATCCACGGAGCGGCAAAAGGAGCGCGTCCGATTCGGCATCCGGCGTCTCCGTGCCGTCGGGACAAACCTCTTTCTGAACGGAAAGCCCTTTTATTTCCGCGGAACCTGCGAACACTGCTATTTTCCGTATACCGTCCACCCGCCCCGGGACAAGATGTATTACCGCGCGGTGATCCGGAAGCAGAAGCAGCTCGGCTTCAACGCCATCCGGTTCCACACCTACGTTCCCCCCGTCGAATACATGGAGGCGGCGGACGAACTCGGCATCGTGATGGAAGCGGAGACGCCCAACAACACCTCCCTTGCGGAATGGGAGGAGATCATCCGCTTCTGCCGCCGTCATCCCGCGGTCAGCCTGTATTCCACCGGGAACGAACTGCAGATCGACGATCCATACGTGGAGCATCTTCGCGCCTGCGGGGATCTGGTGCACCGGGAGACCGATTCCCTGTTTTCCCCCATGTCCGCCATGCGCGGGATCGAATACAATTTTGTCGATTCGGACACCGTCGACGAACCGTTCCGCCATCATCCGCGCAGGCTGCGTGAGGTCGGGAAGTTCTGCGACCTGTACAACAGCTATTCCCTTGGGCTGACCAGCTACTTTTCCGCCTCCGGGACCCATGAAGTGCTGGACGAACGGAACGCGGTCTACGGCAAGCCTCTGTTGTCCCACGAGATCGGCATCCACGGGACCTATATCGACCTCTCCCTGGAGGAACGCTACAGGGGCACCCGCATCGGGGACACGGAGTTCATGTCCTCCGTCCGGCGGCATCTGGAAGACAAAGGACTGTCAGACCGGGCGAATCTCTATTACCGGAATTCCGCGGCGTGGCAGCAGATCCTGCGCAAGCACTGCTTCGAGACGGTGCGCCGGTGCGAAACCTTCTCCGGCTTCGATTTCCTCGGCGAGATCGACACGCACGGCCACACCTTCGGGTACTGCGTGGGGATGATGAACGAGTTCTACGAACTGAAACCGGGCGAAACCGCGGAGAACGTGCGCCGCTACAACAGCGATACGGTGCTTCTTGCCGACCTGCCGTCCTGCGTGAACCTCGATGCCGCCTCGGCTGTGCATATCCCGCTGCTGGTCTCCAATTTCGGGGGCAGGATCCCGAAAGCGCTTCTTCAGATCCGGATCCGGAGCGGGGGAAAAGTCCTGTACCGGAAGGAAGTGAGGACCGGGGAAATTCCGGACGGCGGGCTCACAAAGCTGTATGTCCTCGATTTCCGGACCCCTTCGCCGGAAAAGCCGATGAAGCTCACCTTGCACGTCTCCCTCTCCGGCGGCGATACCGACTGCGAAAACGCGTGGGACCTCTATGTGTTCCCGAAGTCCGCCGCTCCCTCCGAAGACCTGCTCCGCCGGAAGAACGCCGTCGTCTTGAACGATTGCGGGCCGGAGTCTCTCAAAAACATCCTGAAAGAGGGAAAGAACGCGGTCCTCTTCTCCCCGGGTCCCTTCCCTTCTTCGGAAGTCTCGTGGCAGATCGCCCTCGCGGGACGCACGACCGGCCATCTGGCTACCGCGATCGCGGACCATCCTCTGACGGAAGACTTCCCCCACGACGGATTCTGCGGAATGCAGTTTGCCCGGATGCTGGAGGGCGGCCGGTCCGCGGTGCTGGATCTGACGGAATTCCCCCACCGTCCCGTGATCGACATCGCCTCCTCCTACAAGAACGCCCGCCGCGAGGCCATGCTCTTCGAATTCCGCGTCGGAGGGGGCAAACTGCTCGTCTGCACCCTGAACCTGCGGCAGGACGATCCCGGCGCGGTATGGCTGAAAAACAGGATCCTGTCCTATGCGGCAGGGGAGGATTTTCAGCCGGCGAAGACTCTCACGGAGGAGCAGCTGGACCGTCTGTTGGGGAGAACGGGTCCCGGCCCGGAGGCCAACGCCAACGAAGCGCAGAATCCGAATGAATCCGCCGTGTGAGGGTCCTGTTCGCGCGGTTCACTCCCTGCACAGAAGGTACGCGCGGAGTTCCCGCCGGGGCAGCGTCAGCCTCCCGTTTTCACATCGGAAGCTCTCCCCGCCGATCTGGTCCTTCCAGACTCCCTCAGCATGTCCGGGGACCGAGACGACCGCGGCTTCATCCGTCGCGTTGTACACGCCGAGAAAGGCCCGGTTCGCGTAGGTATAGACGAGGGGCTCCCTGCTGTACAGGAAGATCCCGCTCTCGTCGAGGAACTTCCGGAGCAGGACCGACGGCAGCCAGTAAACCGCAGAATAAATGCTCCGGACTCCGTCGGCGGTCTTTTCCGCCACAGCCGCGGAGCCGTCCTCGAACCGCGCGACGACCGTACAGTCCGGATCGTCGATCACGAAGTGAGGAGCCTTTGCCGCGGTGATGGGCTGACCGTCCCACAGCAGGCTGCCCGGGTCCTCCGTCCGTTCCCGCACGCGGATCCCCGTGACGGCGGAGATCCGGTCTGTACTGTTCTCCCCCTCTCCCGCGTAATCCGGAGCGTATATCCAGAGGATCGTCTTTCCGGGACGGCGGCAGACCCTGTCGATGAGGCGGCGGGTCTTTGGGGATATGTCATAGGCGTTGAGGAAGAGATAGAAATCGTAGTCCGCGAGGCAGGGCTCCGCCAGATCCCCGACCGAATACAGATCGTACGGCGCGCCTATCTGCGCGAATACCGGCCGCATGAGGTTCAGGGAGACCGTCGCAAGCGGAGAGCTTTTGCGCACTCTATACATGGACCCGCCCTCCGCGATCACCGCTATCCGGGCCGCGCTGCTCCGCCCGACGTTCCTCTCCATGAGGTCCCGATCGATTTCGATCATGTGCCGGATCGCGTTCATCATCCCCTCCGAACGGAACCAGCCGCCGAGCATGTCGAACCACCAGAGCGCCGCGCCGTTCGCCTCGCAGAATACGAAATCGCGGTACATCAGGTTGAGGGATTCCGCTTCGTTCCGGCAGGCCGTCTCCGCGCCGGGGAAGATCCGGGAGCTGTAGATCTGGTTCCCGCTCTCGGGATAAAAGGGTTCGTCGATGACCTTCGGCGCGGTGTGGGTGCGGTGGTCGAATTCGAGGAAGTACAGCTTGTCCCGGCAGTCCAGCGTCTTTTCGGGCACCATGAACGCGCTCGGATCCCGCTGACCCCGATAGCCGTAGGAGGACGGGGAGGCGATCATGTCGATGTCCGGCGAGGCGAAGACCCGTTCGTAGTCGAGGTGTCCGGCGTTGTGCAGGCGCGGGGAGCCGAGCTCGAAGAGATACCCGAAGTACAGCCCGAGCAGCTTCCGGCGGCCGGTCACGGAGCGCACCGCGGACGCGCAGGAGAGGATGAGATCGGAGATCAGCTTCGCGTGGAACCGGCGGAACCGCACGACCTCCCCTTCGTCCCCGCCGAGGAAGTTCGGCCCTTCCCGATTCAACAGACCGGGATCGGGCAGCGCGGCGCTCTCGTCCCCCAGGTACCGGCGGTACGCGGCCTCCTTCCAGGGATGAGGCGCTTCATAGTCGTAATCCGAGAACCACTCCGTCGTGGAGCCGCCGAGCATGAAATACCCCCAGATCCGCTCGCCGTATTTCTCCTCGCAGTGGGCGACGACGGCACGGAGATAGTCCGCCGTGTCCCGGATGAACCGGGGATCCCCCGCGATCTGCGAGAGCCGCATGAAGGAATTGGGCCGCTCCGGGTCCTCGGCAAGATACCAGGGCCGGGTGTCGATCTGGAACATGGGGGCGAAAAACCCCTCCGGCGCGTTCTCGAGGAACATGTCCATCTGCCGGTCGACGGGTCCGAAATCGTATAAGCCGTCCCCGACCCAGCTTTCGCCGTACAGGGAATAGGGAATGCCGAGCCCGGAGATCACCCCGCTCGACAGAACGGTGAAGAGCCGGACGCCCGCCGCGTAAAAATCGCTCACGTTTTCGGGAGTCGGGCGGAAGGACTTGAACGCCAGCGCGGGGAACGGTTTTCCGTCCAGATCGATCATCAGCTGTCCGTGACGGCGGACGATGGATGCCTTCATGGTGTCACCTCTCAAAATCAGATGGGAGCCTCGTCCGGCTTCGGGGGAGAGAAATACGCGTCCGCCAGTCTGGCGTCGTTTTCGATAAGGGTCCCGCACCCGTCAAAGCCGAAGAGGTTCTCGACCCGAAGCCCGGAGATACATCCGGCCAGACGCAGGGCACATCCCGCCCGGGAACAGATATTCCGCACTGTAATATGGAACGTCTCCTCAAAAGTGGAATGACGGGAACCGTACAGATGGTTGTCGCCGATGCGGACCCCGCAGATCCCCCTGTCCATGTGGGGGCTGTTTTTCGATGTGTCCGTCATCCCATCGATGAGGATATTGTACAGCTTCACTCCCCCCTGATTCAACAGGCGGATGTTGGAGCAGAAAGCCTCGCAGCAGACGTTCCGGATCGTCACATTGTAAATATCGTCGGAGACCTCTCCCCCCGCGGGCCGGAAGAGGGATTCCAGCTTTCCCGGAAGGCCGGTGAGGGCGATCGTATCGTCCTGGGTGAAACCGGTCACATGATCGATCAGGATATCGTGACAGCCGCAGCGCAGATCGATCCCGTCCGCGTTGTGGATGTGGCAGGCGGCATATCCGTTCTCCCGATGGGACAGATACGGCGCGAGGGTCCCGTCGGGTTCAACATGGCGGTCGTCGGCGCAGAAATCCACGTCCCGCAGAAGGCCTCTGCGGCACCAAAGCAGATTGACTGCCCACCACCGCTGATTCACAAGACGGATCCCCTCGACGGAAAATCCGTCCACGTTGGCAAACAGGATCAGGTTGTTCACGGAGATATGCGGCTTACCGTCCTTATCGGAATTGCGCTCGGAGAGGCCGTTGTATTCCCCGCCGTCGAAAATCGCCCGCCCCCGCCCGAGGACGCGGATGTCCCGGTCCGGCCTGTCCGCGGAGGATGTTCCCGCCCCGGCGTTGCGGAGGAGGTTGCAGAAGGTCCCCGGCGCCATGCGGAGATGGCAGTCCTCGAGGATCAGCGTGAAATCCGCCGGAAGCAGGATCGTCTCCTCGATCTCGTAGTTTCCCGAAACGGTCAGCATCCGGGGCCGGGCGGGATCGGCGAGGATCTCCCGGATCTTCCCGTTCAAGAAGGATCCGCCGTTTTTGACAAAGTCCATCCTCTCACTCCCCTTTGGCGAAGGCCATGAATTTATGCAGGTTCTTGTCGGCAGACAGGGAGACACAACTGTCCGCCGGATTCGCTGTCTCCCCGGGATCCGGCGCGGATCGAAGTGCCGGTTTCCGTTTTTATCATAGCATACCGGCCCCCCGTTGTCAAGGCAGTTTATCGGCGATACCGCGGAGGGATCCTTCTTCCGGGGGATCCGCGTCGGGAGCGCACGGATCCGGCAGTCCTCCCGGTCTTTTATGCACAGCGCACAGAATGGCCGGATAAAACTTGGAGAAAACGTGAATTCCGGCGGCGATCCTTTCGTGATATAATGAACAGGAAGAAATCCCGGAGGACAAAGCCGAAAGTCGGAAAGGAGTTCCCATGGCATTCGAGAATATCGGTTTCATCAAATCCCCGTCGCCCTTCCGGTGGCACGAAAACGCCCCCGCCCCGCTGTTCCGCCGCAGGTTCACCGTCGATGGACCGGTCGGATCCGCCGAGGTGCGCGTCTGCGGGCTGGGGTACGGGTACTACTGGCTCAACGGCGAGGTGCTCTCGGAAGACCTCTACACCGCGCCCGTCTCGGACTACCGGAAGACGCTCTGGTACAATACCTACGACGTGACCGGACGGCTGAGAGAAGGGGAAAACGTCTTCGCCGTGATCTGCGGGAACGGGTGGTACAACGAGTATTTCAAAACCTCCTGGGACTACGACACCGCTCCGTGGCGGGACAACCCGAAATTCATCCTGGAGCTCGTCGTCGACGGAAAGACAGTCCTCTGCTCCGACGAGCACTGGAAATGCCTGCCGGAATCCTTTGTCGTCTACAACCAGCTCCGCAGCGGGGAGCACTTCGACGCGCGGCTTTACGATCCCCGGTGGAAAAGCCTCGACTACGACGACGGCGCGTGGGGCTTTGCCGTCCCGGACACGAAGCCTCCGACGGGCGTATTCCGTCCCTGTCCCTGCGAGCCGATCCGGGCGTTCGGGGAGATCGCGCCGGTCTCCATGACGGACGACGGAGAGGGCGGCGTGATCTACGATTTCGGATCGAATCAGTCCGGATTCGTCCGCCTGAGCGTCGATCAGGACGAGGGGGACGAGATCGTTCTCCGCTACCGCGAGCAGAAGGCCTCGGACGGAAAGCTCTTCGATCACATGAAGCAGCACTACCCGGAGACGGAGTGCCAGACCGACCGGCTGATCTGTCCGGCAGGTCCGTTCGCCTGGTCCCCGAAATTCACCTATCACGGATTCCAGTACGTGCGGGTCACGGGACTGAAACATCCCTCCCCCGACTGTATCCGGGCGGTGTTCGTCCATCAGGCTGTCGAAGAGCGCAGCGCGTTTTCCTGCTCGGATCCGGTCCTCTGCGATCTCTTCCGCATCGGACAGCGGGCGACTCTTTCCAATCTCTTCTACATGCCCACCGACTGCCCTACCCGGGAAAAACTCGGATGGTGCAACGACGCCCAGTCCTCGATGGAGCAGTTTCTGACGGACTTTGCCTCCGAGCGGCTGTTTGCGAAATGGCTTCAGGACATCCGCGATTCCATGCTTCCGAACGGCATGATCCCCGGCATCGTCCCCTCATCCGGCTGGGGTTATTTCTGGGGCAACGGTCCCGTCTCCGAGGGCGTGCTTTTCGAGACGGCGTATCGCCTCTGGTTCCACACCGGCGACCCGAAGTACCTGATTGAATCCCTGCCGTACTTCAAGCGGAACCTCGATTTCTACGAAACGCGGCGGAACGATAACGGCGACATCTGCTATGGTCTGGACGACTGGGCTTCCCCGGACGGCTCTCCCCGGGTGGACGCCGCCTTCGTCAACAGCGCGCTGATCGTGAAATTCCTGCGGATCACCGTCCTCGCCTGTCAGCTTGCGGGGGAAGATCCCGCCGAATGGGAAAACCGGCTCGCCGAACAGCTTGCCCGGCACCGGACGAAGTACCGGAACGCCGACGGGACCTGCAAAATCCACAAGCAGACAGCCGCCGCCATGACGGTCGCCCTCGATCTCTTTGATGAGGCGGATTCCGAAGCTCTCAAGGCCCAGCTCGCCCGGCTGGTGGAGGAGAAGAACTTCCATCACGACTGCGGCATGGTCGGGCTGCCCTGCCTGTATTCGGCTCTGAACCTCTGCGGGCTCGAGGAATACGCTTTCCGGATCCTCACCGCCGAGGGCTTCCCGTCCTACCGCGAATGGCTCGACGGAGGAGCGACGACGCTCTGGGAGATGTGGGGGTCCGGCGGCTCGCATAATCATCACATGTATTCGAGCTTCCTATCGTGGATGATGAAAACGGTCGTCGGGATCGAAGCGCTGGCGCCCGCATACGGCAAAATCGCGATCCGTCCCGTGTTCTTCGAAGGACTCGACTGGGCGGAGGGCAGCATCGTCACACCCGCCGGAGGAAAGATCGACGTATCGTGGAAAAAAGGGGCGGGGTGCGTTCATGTCTCCGTGTCCGTTCCCGTCGGCGTGAGGGCGGTATTCCGCGGAAGGGAGTATGGAGAAGGGGAATATAGCTTCACCGTATAACGGGCAGACCCGCGGTTCGCACAGTATGAAATGAAAAAAGAGCCGGCTCATCTGAAACAAACGAGTCGGCTCCTGTATGAAGGGTTAAGCGGGCAGAGCGGGACGGGGACGGACAACAGCCCAGGAGGCATTCCGTCCCTTATTCGTGTTTCCCCATTTCTCGAATCGTCTCGCAGAGCTTTTCGATCGCCTTGTCCGAGGTCTTTTTGATCTTCGCGTAGGAAGAGGCATAAGTCGTGTTGTTTCCCATGACGGCGTCGCGCAGCGTGGTCGCCGAATTGCCCCAGTTGAAGAAAACGTTCAAATCGAACCGCGCGCCGGCGGCGATGATATCCAGAATCTGATACTATCTCCCTTCTAAGGGGTTACGCGGCTTCTTTGAAAAAGAAGCCTGGCCAGAGTTATCGTTCGTGAGCTCACGGCGGGGCCGTTCGCTGTCTACGTGACGCGATCAAACCCCATGAAGACAGCTTCATAGAAGGAAAACAGTATGAGCCGTGCGCTCGTCCCGGGCCAGTTTCTCTTTATAGGTAGTTTCAAACATGGAGTCCCGGACATAGGAATCCGACAAATACGCCATCGCCTCGAGGATCAGCCCGGTGTCGCCGAGTTTCGTGTTGGTGATGGGGATCGCGACTCCCGTGCGTTTATGGTTGATATGAGAATTCGGAATCGCCTGTGATCCGGCGGGTATGAGAAACCGGATCCGGAAAGGATCGGGCGCTTCCGCCGGATAAGATATCGGCTCTCCGGCTCTGCTGGGCCTGCGTTGCCAGGCGAAGTGCGGTCATCATTCTTTCAGCGGCGGGGCGTTTTCGATAAAGTCCATATAGAGCTGCCAGTCGGCGGGGGCGAGGAAGTGGTCGCCGTGACGCAGATGATAGCCGACCGAGCCCTCCTGAAACGCCTCTCCGGGTTCGGGATACCGGTCGGGATGCACGAAGCCCCGTCTGCCCAGCTGTTCGTAGATCTCCCCGGCGGCGCAGCAGGACAGGTATTCGGACTTGGGGTCGGACCAGATGTCCCCGTCCGCGCTGCCCACATAGACATACCGCGGCGCGCTTGCCGCAACGAGAAAATGCTGGTCGTAGGGCATATCCTCTTCATGATCCGCGTATTTCGCATAGTTCGGCGCGAACCACTGCATGTGGTGCTCCACGCAGAAGCGCGCGCTGCAGAAGGTCTTGCCGCTTTCCCTCTCCGCCCGGTTGCGGGAGATCGCCGCGCCCGCGAAGCCGGATTCGTTGGATATGACGAACTGAAAGCGCGTGTCGAGCATTCCGGTGTACAGGGCGGTCTTCCCGAGGCGCGAATGGCCGATCACGGCGGATCTCGAGAGATCGAGGCAGTCAAGGGTCTCGCAGTAGTCCATCACCCGGGAGGCGGCCCAGGACCACATGGGGATCTTGCCGCAGTCCGCCCCCGCCCTCTCCCGTCCGCCGTACAGGATCCCGGCGAACTTGTCGGTGAAATCGAGGTCGTCCGAGGTCACATCCTCGTAGCCGAAGGAAAAGACCGCGAAGCCCCTCTCCATCATATCCATGGTCGGCATGTATTTGTCCGGGACATTGTTCCTGAAATTGATATGGACGAAGAAAGGCAGATCCCCCTTCCCTTTCGGGACCGCGGCATAGAACGGAAAGGAGAAGGACTTTCCTCCGGCGAGCTTCGCCCGTGCCGTGATTTTGAAGGTGTCGGCCGCGGATCCGAAATCCGGCCTCGGGTCCGGTGTGACGTCGAAGGTCACCTCCTCCGGTTCCGCCGGACGGTATCCGAACATCTCCCGCTGCAGGATGTCGGCGATCTCGGCGCGGCGGCTTTCCCAGTCCGCGGAGGGATCGGGGCGGATCGGGGGCAGATTTTTCTTTTTGAGTTCATTTTCGCAGAACATGGCAGGCTCCTTTATGCTTCAAAACGCCATTCTCGCCCATCCCGGCTCTTCATGTGGGGGCAGTCCGAGCATTTCGCGGCCGAGGGCGACATAATAGCGGTATGTTTCGATGGAGACACCGTTCGGGATGCGGTGATCGAGCGCGAAAATCGTTCCGCCGCGGAAAAGATGCGGCGCAATGCGGTATTCGAGCTCCTTCCTCACGGCTTCCGGCCCGTAGCGCAGGGCATGCTTGTCGATGCCGCCCTTGAAGCAGATCTTTTTGCCGTATTTTTTCCGGAGCTCCACAATATCGTTGCCGCCCACGGGCTCCATCGGGTGGATACAGTTGAGGCCGCAGCCGATCAGTTCGCCGAGGATGGGGGAGATATCGCCGTCGCTGTCCTGCGAGAAGAGCTTCGCCCCGTATGCCTGCGCCGCTTCCCAGACCCGGGAATAATAGGGTTTGAAAAACTCGTTGATCTGCGCAGGTCCGAACAGCGGCCCCGACTTCCCCGCCATATCCTCGTGGACAAAGAGGCAGTCGATCGGACAGATCTCACCGACCCGCTCGATCACCCTGACCGCCGTGTCCGCGAAGGCCTCGAGCATGTCGGTCAGCATTTCGGGCTCCTCGTAGCAGGCAATGCAGAGGGCCGCCTCTCCCATGAGTTCCCGCGGCTCGTCGAAGGCCCCGGGGATGCTGATCTGCGTGAGGACGCCCTTCTCCCATCTCTTTCGCTGTTCCGCGAGCGCCTCCCGGTTGACGCGTCTCTCGTCGAAGGCGTACCAGTGCCGGATCTTCAGCCAGTCGTCCGGTGTCTCGACCGGGAAATCGAGCGGAAGGGGGATCGTCGCCGTACTCTTGATGAGCTCCGTGTGTCGCCCTCTGCCGTCGATCGCAAGGGTTTTCTCCGACGTATCGGACAAAAGGACGGGCGTGATGCCGGTGATCGGTCCCGTCCCTCCCGCCAGCTCGCATCTTCTGACGTAATCCCAGCCGAAGGCGGTCAGGTTGATCTCGTCCTCCGGCACGCCCGCCGCCCTCCATTCCTGCTCCAGCACATGCAGGGGCCCGAAAAGCTCGCAGAACATTTCCCGCCCCGTATCTTCGAACAGGCAGTGCGCGATGTATCTCTCTCTGTCCCAGATCATAAGGAACTCCTCCAGTGTCAGCGCCTGATCTCTCTCCGCCCGAGGGCTTCACGATTCGCGCCTTCCGCAGATCTTCCGAGCGGGTCATGCCCGATCCCGTACTTCATCGGGCTGTTCTGTCCGGCGCGGGATCCGATCCTCGCACGGTACGCCGGTCTGGCACAGGCCGCAGCCGTATCGGGGAGCGAGTACCTTCCCCGAAGCGTTCAGGCATTCCATGCATTTTGTGTGGTCCTTTCCGGATGTCATGTCGATGGCGTGGACCGGACACCTCGCGGCACAGGCTCCGCAGCGGATGCAGTAATCGTAGATCCCCGTGTACGGCCTCGGATCCGGTTCAAAGACGGCGCTGACCAGGACGCTCCCGAAGCGCCCGGCCATGCCCTTCTTTGTGATCAGGCCCTTTGACAGCCCGAAAGTCCCGAGACCGCAGACATAAGCCGCGTGCCGTTCCGACCACCTGCTGCCGAAACTGGCGTCCGTGATTTCGGGATACCCGGTGATCCCTTTTCCCGCGAACATCTTCTGCCACCTCGGATCGGAGGAAGGCACACAGGCGTCGAAGCCGTTCTCACGGAACCAACAGGCGACGGCCTCCATAAAAGCCGCAATATACGCCTGCCCTTCGATCCTGGCATACGCCCACAGATCGGAAGCGTGGCGGCGCGCTGTCCTGTTGCTTTCCCGCACCTCCCTGTTCGTGGGGAAGAAAAAGGAAACGACTGTTTCCGCATCCGAGAGCCACTCTTTCGGGCTCATGTGCCAGGGGCCGATGACCCCCGGCTTTTTGTATGCCTCGAACAGCGGATCCCCGGCGGAACCGAAGCCGACCAAAGGCGGATCGTACATGCGTTTTCCCACATGCTCCCGCCGGATCCCCATGTCTTCACAGAGGACGTTGCCCGGAACGCTCTCCCGGAGTTTTTCGCTGATCTGACGGACGATATTCTTTTCCATATCTTTGATCCCGATCTGACAGTCTGACTGCCCGTATTCGATATCCATGCAAGCGGTGCGGAACCTGCCGCCGTCCCTGCGGTTCACATCAGCCTCGGTCCGGAGTGATCCCACCTCTGCCGGAGACGATGCGCCGTACTCATAAATCCCCATATACCCCGGGTAAAGAAAAAGCGGCACAAACCCGAAGATCCGGGATCATACGGGTGCTCAAACCGACCGTGCCGGAGAGAAAGGTCCATGTCACTGCCATTGTAACACAGAATCCGGACGGAATCAAGACCTCCGGGACAGTTTCTTCGTTTACGGTCCATCGCGGACGATACGCTCAACGCCCGCGCCGGCCAGCCGCAGCTTTGTCTCCGGCTGCAGAAGATTCCAGGCGGACCGCAAAACCGACACCGCGGGAGCACGGCAAGGCGCGGAAACCGGGCGCCCATTCGAAATCTTCCACAAATCCGCCCTCCTCTTCTTGTGTTTTCTGCCCGTTGACAACAATAACGATTCGCGGTATAATTATCGTAGGATTTTATGTGTATCTGCCGGGATCCGACTCCGGCAGCGGAAGGAGCCCCCCCGAACCATGAGAGGAAGAAGAAAGACCGTTAAAATCTCGGAAGCGGAATGGAGCATCATGAAGGTGCTCTGGGACGGATGCGCGGAGCACGGGCGCGGCATGACCCTCGGCGAGATCGTGACAAGCCTGGCCGACACCACCGGCTGGAGCAACACCACCATCCGCACCCTCATCATCCGGCTCGCCGAGAAAGGCGCGGTGGAGATCGACAAATCCACGGGCGTCTATAAATACACCCCGAAGACCTCCAAGTCCGAGTGCGTGAAGGACGAGGTGGATTCCTTCGTCAAGCGGGTGTTCGACAACTCCGCCTACAATCTGATGGCCTCCCTCGTGCGGGAAGGCAATCTCACGGAAAAGGAACGCGCCGACATCATCGAGATCCTGCGGGAGATCGACAGCTGAACCGTGCCGTGCGGGAGGTTTTATGCCGGATATTCTTGTTCTGCTCCTTGAGCAGGTCACAGTATTTTCATCCGTCACAGCCGCCATCCTCATTGCCGTCAAAAAGCTCTTCAAATGCCGCATTCCGCCCCGCATCGGAATGGCCCTCTGGATCGTCCTTCTGGCCCGGCTCGTCTGTCCGGTCTTCCCCGAAAGCCGGATCTCCGTCTACAACTACATCCCGGCGAGCAGGGACCTGCTCTACGCCATGCAGAAGACGGAAGATCCCCTCCCGGCCGAGGAGACTCCCCTCTCCGACAACCCCTACGTTCTGACCGAAACGCCTGTGAGCCCCGAAGCGGAAGAACCTCCCGCGGAACGGACGGACGCCGGGGACAAGACCGTCGGCGGGTATCTCTCGGACGGAACGGCGGGGGCCGGCGAGCGCATCAACCGGATCGTCGCGTCGGTCTATCTCTGCGGCGTCGGGATCTCGCTCGGGATCTCCTTTGCCGTCTACGAGACCGCGAAGCGCCGGGCTCTGAGGGACACGATCCCCGCGGAGGACGAACGGCTCCTTGCCCTCTACCGCGAAACGGCGGAGGAAATGGGGCTGAATCCGAAGCGTCTGCCGAGACTGCTCTTCGGTCCGACCACCATGCTCGCCGGTCTGACGCGGCCCGCGGTGATCTGCCGGGAATCCGATCTCAGCGGGGAAGGCTGGGGAGGGGCGTCCCTCTCCCGTCCCGCGGCGGCCAAAGCGGCGGATCGGGCGGCCCGGATGGTCTTTGCCCACGAACTGACGCATTACCGCTACGGGGACAACCCCCTGCTCGTCTTCTCCACCTTCGTGAACTGCCTGTTCTGGTTCAACCCCCTGCTCTGGGCGGTCCGGCACATGCTGCGGGAGGACGTGGAGGTGCTCTGCGACGCGCGGACTCTGGAATTCTGCGGCATCCCCGGGACCGAATACGCCCTGATGCTCTGCCGGGAAAGCGCGTTCGACGCTCTGTCCGGCGGGCTTGCGGCGGAGGCGGGATGCCACATGTCCCGGCGGGGGCGGCATCTGAAAACGCGGCTTTTGACGATCTCACACCTGAAACACCGGCGCTTCCTTCCGAAGGCGGCGTCGTGGCTGCTGTGCGCGGCGATCATTTCGGTCTGTCTGACCAATCCCATCCTCTCCCGCAGCGGGGAGTACGGGAGCTACATCGACCGCTATGCCTCCGTCTCCGGCGCGGACCGGGCGGAACTGAGGAGGCAGGAGACCGCCACGGTTTCCGAATACCTCGGCGCGGTGAGTCTGCTTCTGCGGATCTCGACGGGCGGGGAGTCTTCCCTTCCCTCGAGCATCGAACAGCTGAAGCGGAGTATCGCCGCGATCTCGCAGGACGCCTCTCCGGGCGCTTCCGTGATGTGGCTGAACCGGGAACTCGGGAACTATAAGGCGGACGAAGTGCTCACGGTACGCAGCGCGGCGGCCGTCAACGAAGCGGCTCTCGCGGTGCTCCACGTCGGCATGGGAGAGAATGAAGCGGACACCGTCCTGCCCGCGATGATCTCGGAGGAAGCGATGGACCGCGTCCTGAACGGGCTCACCGAGGAGGAGGGGGATCTGCTCCTCTGCGCGTACAACCGCGGCGTCCCGGGGGCGAAAGTCCGGTTCGAGGCGTTCTACACCGGCGACATGATGGAACTCATCCTCAGCCGCATCCGGGACGAATGGGCCCGTGAAAAATTCCGCGGATTCTACCACGAGATCTCCCTCACCCCGGAAAACCGCGCCTCGTTCAGCGAAGAACTGAGCACCGCCGTCAGCGAACGCTGGGACGTGAAGAGCGTGTTTGTCCGGGATCCGGGACTGACCCGGGTGGAAGAGGGGACCCTCACGAAGATCCTCGCCGCCGCCCATGCCGGGGAGCGTTCGGATGTCTGGTACCGCAAGGATGTGGAGGACGGCGTGAGCTTTGAAACCGCCGCGGCCCTGCTTGAAAAAGGCGGGTTCACCCCCCTCGACACGCTGAAGGACGCCGCGTGGATCGGCGAATTCTCCGGGGATCCGGCGGTCGCGGTCTCGGCGGTCCGTCCGGGGCTGAGGGACAGCGGGATCCTGTACGATTCCGTCGGTCTCTCCCGTTCGGAGGAGCTCTACCGGATGCTCGACCGGGGCTACCGGCTCGGGCTGACCGAAGCGTCGGGCGGAGAGCTGGATCCGGCGAGAAAGCTGTCGGCGGGCGAAGGGATCGCGTCGGCTTACCGGCTTCTTGCGGCGATCCTCGCGGATTAGCGCCGCGGCCCGGTCCCATCAAAAAGTCATACTATATCCCTTCTAAGGAGATACGCGGCTTCTTTGAAAAGAAGCCTGGCAAGAAACTTCAATTGGGGCAGAACAAGGCTGACTCCATTTCGTTC
>CACZNC010000013.1 GCA_902782445.1 uncultured Ruminococcus sp. | reverse complement strand
CTATCGGAACGGCAATTCCCGCAAGGGATATTGGGCGGTTGCCGGAAGCGGCATCCTCACCCATACCGTTACGAATGAAAGACTCGCACAGGCTGGATAGGGTTAGCACCTTGCTCCTCCGGTTTTTTTGCTTCTATTGTAACCGCATAACCTCCCCCTGTTCCAAGCAGAAAGAAAAACCAGCTCAAAGTGAGCTGGCGAAAGGGTTTGCGGCTGTTTTACCATGGCAGGATCATCGCGTCGGGGTGTGAAAAAATTTTTTTCGAGATATGATGAAGCGTACACATCGATCAATAACCTGTGGTCTATACTCCTGATGACGGGATAGGAGATTACACATCCCGACCAGACGCGGTCTTTTTTGTTGTTGAATTAATTACCGAGGATACCGTCGAAATATTTTGTGAATTCTATATCAACTTGCTTCTTAATCCTCTGTACAGTTGATGTCATCGTTTCACTGCCACCTTTCTCAACAGCCGGATACCAAGAATCCATCTCGTCTTCTTGGCACGGCTGGCTCAATCAAATCGCCGGATAAAGCTGTCGCGGGAGAGACGGAAATCATGACGTTTTTTCCAAAATCCCCTTGACAGGAGAGCATTCCGGAGTATATAATGAAATCACAAATACTCACAAAGGAGCCTCCACTCATGAAAAAGACAGCATCGTGTTTTCTTCTTGCGTTATGCCTGTTGCTCCCGGCATGCGGAGAAACAGAACAGGTCCAAGATCAGGATCCCGCCATTACCGCCCCCTCCGGTTCGCAAGATGAAGGAACAGCCGAAACCTCCTCCCCTGAAACAGAACAGGCAATTTTGGAGGATGGTTTGGAAAGCCCCGATATGAACGGATACGACTTCCGAATTCTTTCCTGCTTCTATAACGATTTGGACACATGGAGATACTTGCTTTGCGATGAAATGACGGGTATTCCTCTCAACGATGCGCAGTATGAGACAAAGTGCTACTTGGAGGAACGCTTCAACATCAAATTCTCCATGATAGAACCGGGCAACGACGAAGTCGCCATGAATGCGTTCATTTCGAGTGTAACCAGCGGGGATGATGCGTTCGATATGCACGTCGGTAAGAACTGGCGGACGTGTCAGCTGGGAACCAAGGGCTACTGCTACAATATGTACGATATCGATGAGTTCGACTTCGAGAAACCGTGGTGGCCAAAGGAGACGGTCAATCAGCTCACCATTGGAAAGAAAATGTTTGCAGCTTCCAACTACGCCTCCTACTGCGGGATCCACTGGACGCGTGTCATGGTCGCAAACAAGGATCTCCTTGCAGAGCGGCAGATGGATGTCCCCTATGAGACAGTCCGGGAAGGGAAGTGGACCCTGGATGAACTGTATCGGCTGACCAATGGTATGTCGGTAGATTTGGACGGCGATGGGACAATCGGAGAAAAGGATGTCGTAGCACTCTTGGGATACGATCAGTCCTACTACTGTTTGCAGGAATCAGCCGATTGCTCCGTCTATAAAAGGGATGAAAACCACGTGCCGTATCTCGATCTGGATGTGGACAGAATCTCCGGCTATGTTGATAAGATGAGGAGCCTGATGATGGGTAATGACTACCGTCAGGGAAACACATCGGAGTTTGCAAACAATACCGCTGTCTTTGCCTTCTGTGAGATCCGTGATGCGTACAACATTTACCGGGACAGCGATGTGCGTTACGGATTCCTTCCGCCGCCAAAGTATGATGAAGCGCAGGACAGGTATATCTCCTGCTGTACGGATACTGTATGGGCTTTGCCGAGAACCCTTCCGGCGGACCGGGAGAGCAACACGGGGACCATTCTGGAAGCTCTCAGCTGCCGCAATTACAATTATATGCTGCCCGTATATCTTGAGAGCACGCTGAAGTCCCGGCTGGCGGATAACCCTGATGACGCGGAAATGCTTCAGATTATCGTGGATTCGAGAACAATTGCGTTTGCGTTCGCGATGAAGCTCACATATGATAACTTCATCAAGGACGTTGTGTTCAACAATCAGGAAGTAGCTTCCTATCTCCAGAAGAGCGCGAAGCTGGCCGCCAAAACTCTGGAAGGCGTTGTTGAGGGGTATATCGGGGATTAGGATCTGTCAGGGGCTAAAAGCCTGCATGACAATATGGGTAAAGGATAGGCATATCCGGGAACCCATGAAGAAATAAATATTCAACCGCCCGAAGTCAGAGGTGAGTAAATCACTTCCGACCGAAGGCGGTTTTTTCATTTGTGCTCAATAAGGGATTCACTTACATTTTTTCGCCTGTAGAAACCCGGTCCGTCCACCCGTTGACGCGTGCGAAGACGTCGAGCAGGGATATCCCGTCCCGGCGCAGGATCGATCCGTTGACGACCGCGCACCGTTCTCCGGAAACGGCCAGAATCTCCGCATCCGTGAACCATCCGTCCATCACGTTGATACAGTTGCGGTGTATGATCTTGCCGTCCGCGCGATGATTGATGTAGAACGTCGTATTGCCCGCCTCAATCTTCCATCCGTCCGTGATTTCCGTCAAAATGGGCTCTATGGATTCGTTGAGAACGATGACGCCGCAGAACTTCGCGTGATGCTGATCGTCCGTTTCCACGGTATAGACCTGATACGGCGCCGTTTCCGGGTTGCTGCCTATCCATCCGGTCCGGGTTTCGACCGTCACAGGGGAGAGCATACGGAAGGGATTCCCTTCCAGACCATGCAGAAGGAAACTCACCCGTCCGCTCTCGTAGCATTCCACATCGTCGTAGATCAGGATGTTCCCGCCGAGCCAGAGAAAATGCCGGTGATGCTTGCGGAAATACCGTCCCATCGGTCCCGTGCCGTCCGCGACGACGTAGCGGAACCCTTCTTCGTCCGTGAAGTTCCAGAGCTTCCCGGGCAGATGGGTGTTGTTTTTGTAGTTGTCCCGGTAATCCTGCCCTTGTCCGTTGAACAGGAGAACATTGTGGGCGAAGGAGGTCACGTAATACCCCTGGTACAGGGGATCGGAATAACTGCCCGTTGTGAGCGGATCGTAGATCTCCGGCCTCCCGTTTCGGTACAGGATGAACTGAGCGCAGTCGGAATGCGCATGATTCCAGGAGTCCCCGCACTTGACGGCGAGCATGACGGAGTTCTTCTCCCAGCTGTCGCGGAATACCGCCCATCCGATATTCGGAAAGCAGGCGGAAAGACGCGCGGGAGCTTCCAGATCCGGAGCATCGATCTCGTCATGGAGAAGAACCGAGAGGATCGGATCGCTGTTTTTGCGGTTGCGTGTTTTCAGGAAATACCGGAGTCCCGGCACGTCGATCCCATAACGCAGGAAATAGAGGGGCGAGTTATAATTCCCCTCCTCGTTCCCGTAGTCCCCGAATCCCACGAAATAGTCCTTCTTCCCGTCCGAAGGGTACCAGCAGGCGAGGAAGAAATTGATGCAGGAGCGGAGGATCTCCCCGTCGTCGAAAGGTCTTTCCCCGGTGAGGCGCAGACAGACGTCCGCAAAGGTGAGGTATTCTCGCAGGGCATAGTCGAAGTATCCGACGGATTCGTAGTATCCTCCTCCGTCGAAGGTCATGGGCTTGGCGTTCATCGGATTGCCGGGATAGCGGAACCACGCTTCAAGGGCCTGTTCTGCCTGGTTAAGAAGCAGATCCCCGTCCGGGATGAGATCGCGGAAGACGACGGCTCCGAGCGCGGCCGCGGAGATACACACGCACCAGAAATTGTGCCCCATCGTGTCAAGGGCGTGGATCCTCTCCCCGGGCAGGACCCAGTCGCGGAGCAGATCGCGAATGCCTTTCCGATACGTCTCCCGGATGACAGTCTTCCGGTCCTCTTCCGGGAGAAGATCCCCGAAAAGCAGGAACCCGAGAGAAGCCTTGACGCATCGGGCGGCTGTGGGCAGGGAAGTGCGGATATCGAATCCGTTATACCCGTCGGGCTGATACCCGGAATCGATCCAGCTTTCCTCACCGACGAGATCGAGAAGTACCCGGCGCGCTTGATCGGCGTATTTGCGGTCTCCCGTAACTGCGTAAGCGAAACCGAGCAGCCGCATATCGCTGTTTCCCCGTTCCGCATCCGCCAACAGCCCGTCTGCGAGAGCGCGGAGGTCGGTATCGGAGGAGTTTTTCAGTTTTGCGATTTCATCTTCGGAATAGTAGACGTTTCGGCCCATATTCGGCTCTCCTCCCTCTGGTTGCTTCCTGCTCATTCTTTCGGATCTTCGGTAAACCCGGTCGGCGTTACTGTCCCGTAGGGCGAGGCGTCTTCATGCACCACGCGGAGACTGGGGATCCCGTAGGTTTCGAGCACCTTGGCCCAGCGGTCGAGCATCCCTTCGGCGTATTCTACGGCGACGAATCCAGCAGTCAGATAGGATTTCAGGGCGGCCGGTCTCCCCTCGCTCGTCGTCAGGGACACATAAGGAACGCCCCGGTCTCTGAGGGTTTTCTGGATCTGATAAGAGAGGTATTTCGCCAGTCCGCGCCCGCGATATTCCGCTTTGATGCCCACCCAGTGCATATCGCCGAACCCGGCGGGACGGTGAACGAAGGATGTCGCGGTCCCGATGTGCTCCCCGTTGTGATCGAGGAACCAAACATCCTCCTCCGGGCGGATATCCTTGAAATCGTAGATCTCCCGCTTGAACCGTTCTTCATCCGTCTCCTCGGAAGAGGACCAGGTGCGGATGCATTCGTTCCAGTCACGGACGTCTTTTTCGTGATTATTTTCGGAGAAGTGGGAGAACGTATACCCCTCCGGCAGGGTGAGTTCCGGGAGAGGGCAGTCGGTGAACCAATACATTTTTAGCTGTGACATGGCTGTCTCCTTAACGCCTGAACAAATTGTCGCTATACCGATAGATGATCTTGCCGCGATCAAAGATCACGTCTTCATACCCAACCGCGGAGAGGGAACCGCTGAACTGTGTTTCCCGGATGGCGGAGACGCCGGGGGAGTCGCTTTCGAGCCCGATGCGGTAATTGCCGCTTCCCGGGACTTCAAAGAGAAAATGCATGTCCTCCCATTCCGCGCTCCGGATGGGCAGTTCCGCTATGAGATCCCCCGTATCGAGATCCCGGACAAAGAGCCGCGCCTGTCCCTCCGTCCTCGCTTCCGCCCGGAAGAGCACGGGACGCTCCGCTTCGACGTAAAGCCCCTGCCAGATGGCGGACCGATCGTTTTTCGGAGCGATCCACCCGTACGGTTTTCCGTCGCCAGGAGAACGGTTGACGCCCGCGTTTCCCGTCATGGCCCAGAAGCAGCGGCCGTGTTCGAAGTTCCCGTTGTGAAGGCAGGGATTGCTGCGGTAGAAATTCATGTCGCTGATCTGGGTGTCGAAGAAATTCGCCTCGATCCCGTCGATCACATTGTTTTCGAAGCGCACCGACGTGACGGGCGGCGGCCAGCCTTTGTCGCAGTAGGGATTGAAGAGCCAGACCCCCATCGTCTCAAAGTGATTGTCGTGAACATAGACGTTCCGCACTTCGATCTTTTCGGGATCCGGGCAGCCGATCCCCCAGAGGATCATCCCAAAGGCTTTGCAGTGGTCGGAGCGGAGGTCGTTGTGGTCTACTTCGATATTCAGAGATGGCTGGGGATCGTCGCTGGACCACCATTCGCTCTTCCGGGGATCCCTGTAAGAAGAGAAGATGTATAAGGAATCGTCCCCGGTCATCATCGTGCATCCCGTCACGCGGATGTTCTGGCTGTTCATCAGACATATCCCGTCCCCGTTGCCGTAGCAGCTCCCGTCGATCCGCACGTTCCGAATCAGTCCGTTCGAGGAGGTGAAGGGCATCATGGCGTAGCTGTGATAGTTTGTGATGTGAATGTCTTCCACAGCGAAGCGATCGCACCGGTAAAACCCGATCGGGCAGATCTTTATGATCCGATCGGGATCTTCGACCTCCATCATGCGGATGAGCCCGTGTCCCCGGACGGCGAAATCGTGTGTGCCGCGCTGCGCGAAGAGCAGGGGATAGTTTTTGTACCAGCAGTGGCTCCATTTGATGTCGGAGGAATAGTTGTGCCCGAACATCGGGGTATAGGGCTCGTATCCTCCGGGTACAGGCTTTACATAATTCGCAGGATCGGGGCTTTGTAGGATTTCCGCGTTCTCTTCGAAAAACAGTTCCATGTGATCCCGCAGTACCAGGCTGCCTGTGAGGTATGTCCGTCCGGCCGTAAGCACTACGGTTCCGCCCCCGTCTGCCGCGACGGTGTCAATGGCGTTCTGGATGGCGGCCCGGTCGCAGGCTACCCCATCTCCCACAGCGGAAAACGGCGGATCGTCGACGCGGACCCGGTTTTTCCCGATGCGGACAATCGGTTCTTTTTCCATGTGACCCCCTCGGGACAGATGAGCATTTCTATGGGAAGTATACCATAAGAGCATCGCAAAATCAAGGCAGTACCTGAAAAATACGCCTTCCTCCCCGGTCGGAGAGGGGAATGAGCAGGACGACCGCCCGAGATCGGGAGAGAGCTCTTCCGACCGGGGTTTTTGCTTCTCCTCCCACGGAACCTCTTGATTTCCGGAGCAGAAGAGCGTATAATGGGACAGCTTCATCTAAAACAGGACAACGAAAGGGAACCGCAATGTTCAGCAAGTTCAGCATGACCTACGAGGATGCCCTGAAGCAGATCCCCATAGGCCGCTACCGTCATTTCAAAGGAAAAGAATACGAGGTGATCGGGATTGCGCGCCACTCCGAAACCGAAGAGCCGATGGTCGTGTACCGCGCCCTTTACGGTGACGGCGAACTCTGGACCCGCCCGGCGCACATGTGGAACGATGAAGTGGCTCGGGACGGGAAGATCTGCAGGCGGTTTGAAAAGATATGATCCGTAAGTTCATCATTTTCTGCGGCACCGTTCAGGGCGTCGGCTTCCGCTGGAGGGCAGAGCAGGCCGCCGAACGATATGACTGTACCGGGGGGTGCCGCAACGAATGGGACGGTTCGGTCACGATGGAGATTCAGGGGGAAGAAGAGGCAATCGACGCCGTGAGCCGGGCCATCGAAGCAGGGCGGTACGTGGAAATCGACCGCATGACCGTGAAGACGATCCCGACTGTGGAAAACGAATACGGATTTCGAACGGAGTGAAATATGGAATACTTTGATATTGTTGACGAAAACGGCAATCCGACCGGGGAGATCGTTTCCCGTGACGAGGCCCACGATAAGGGGGTCCGTCATCGGACCGCACATGTGTGGATCGTACGGCAATCCCTCCGCGGCTATGAGGCTCTCTTCCAGAAACGGAGTGTAAACAAGGACTCCTTCCCGGGGATGTACGATACCTCCTCTGCGGGACATATCCCTGCGGGAGACGAACCGGAGGTCTCCGCGCTCCGGGAATTGTCCGAGGAATTGGGGATAGAAGCATCACTTGACCATCTCTCATACGCCGGGATTTTCCACATCCGTTACGAGAAAGAATTCCATGGGCGTATGTTCCGGGATAATCAGGTAACGACGGTTTATGTTTATACCGAGCCTGTGAAAATCGAGGACCTGAAGCTCCAGGAGAGCGAAGTTTCAGAAGTCCGCTGGTTCAGCGTGGAGGATGTGTGGAAGGAGATCCAGACGGACCGGAGCCGATTCTGTGTTCCGACAGAAGGACTGAGTATTCTGAGAGAGTATTTGGGGCGGTAGGTATACCGTTTACGCTCTGTCAAGACCATAAAGAAAGCTGCCTGGAGTTTTTTTCGGCAGCTACACCGGGATCTCTGCCCCGCTGATGAACGCGTGATTTCCGGTAGACAGGACTATACCGACTGCTTCGACAGCGGAGCAGGGAAGGGCTTGGAGGGGTATCATTAAGTGGCATAAACCTTCCGGGAATAAAAAAAGTATTCAAACTGAAAGCTTGACCATAAACCGCCGAAACCGCGAGGTTACGCGGCAAGGGGTTCCAAAGGGGAAGCTCCCCTTTCCCCGCGGTCATCCAATAGGGGGCGGGTTCCCCCTGTTGGCCGGAAGAATCCAAAGAAACCGGAGGTTTCGTGGCACACGACTTTGCCGGCAAAGTCTAGTGTGTTATACCTTTGGATCCCGCTGGAAGCGGAAAGGGGATGCGCGGGGGAGACGCAGAGACTTTCAGCTGACAGCAGAACGGAGGGCATGGTGGGGTGGGTACCCGCTGTGTCCTCCGTTCGGTCAGAGGCATCGGATCGGAGCGAAAGCGGAGATCGGATGCCGGGGGATCCAAAGGTATATAAACCCTGCCGCGCAGATCTCCCTCGGAAATCGCAGACTTTTCCCCTTATCCCGCCATTTCCCGGCGCATGCGGCTCAGAGCGGTTGTCTCCTCGTGCTCCGCCAGATGCTTCGTGGTCATGAAATGCTCCGCCGTCTCCCGGACAGAATGCTCGTTTCCATCCTCGAATCCGAATCGGTAGAGAAGATAGGCACTGCTTCTCGCACCGATGTTTTCCATCGCCCGATAGAGCCGGGAAAACAGTTCCTTCCTGATATAGATCTGCTCCGGATTCTGCCGATATGGATCTCCAATGAGGTCAAGGTCCAGAGTGGCAGAATCTGTCAGTGCATTCAGCAGTCGGTTTTGAACCGACCGGTCCGTTTCGAGGGAAGTCCAGGGCTGATACGATTCATTTTCTGTCAATTTGTCGGATTTTCGGATCAAATCGATCATGGAACTGCGGATGGCCTTCGCCGCATAGGTCAGGAACAATACGCCTTTCGACGGATCGTATCGTTCGACGCTTTTCCACAACCCGATGCATCCGGCCTGTTCGAGATCGCAGACCGTGACGCCGAGCTTGTTTCCTCTCAGGTCGAACTCCCGGTACACTTCTCCGACTGTTTTCCTGACGTAGGGAATATTAGCCGCAATCAGCGCATCCATCGCGTCCCGGTCTCCCGCTATTGCGGCCTCCCAGAGTTCTTCATTGGTCAGAAGGTTGTCCATGTGCCGCCTTTCCGCCGAACAGCTTTATGAGGTGAACCATAACCCACCGGAACGGTCTGAGAAGTGTTCTTGAAATGCCATGACCGGCTGCGAGATAGTCGCAGATACGGTCCGCATACTCCTCCGGCGAAATACGCAGGTTTTGCAGATCCTGTCCTTTTGTGATCTCCGCGAACATCCCCCGTGTGATCTCCCGCGTCATGACCTGCGTCTTTTTCATCCGGTTCGAGCCGTACTCCTTCTTGATGTCCCGGACCACTGCTTCAAACGATTCCCGAATCCTGTCCAGTTCATCCCGATGCGGATTTGTGATCCAACTGCGGATCTCGTCCGCATCTTTTTTTGCGTCGGGAATCCCGCGCAGATTTTCGTATGCCAGTCCGTAGAGTTCATTTTGCGCCGCCACGCCCCGCGCCAGCCGATCATCCAGGTACAGACCGATCATGTCCGTCGTCTCTGCAAAGCGCGGATTTGTCAGGAGGCGATTGACCACGTCGGCGTTGACCTTGCCCGTGTAGAGGTTTCTCGCTGCATCCACCGACAGACCGATCTGTCCGATGTCGTAATTCTTCCGCACAGGATCGTTTACCACCCCGAGAAGGAAATCTGTCGAAACCTCAAATTCCTTTGCCATGCGCACGATGGCGTCCGGACTGATTTTGTCCGTTACCCCGTTGATGAACCGGCTGAACGTCGAACTGCTCTCCCCGATCTTTTCGGCCAGTTCTGCCTGCTTGATCCTTTTTCGGTTCATCAGCTCCTGTATGCGGTCCCGTATCGTGCCCGGCAGGGCTTTCTGTTCGTTCATTCTTCTTAAAGAGCCTCCTTCTTGAACTTCAATAATCATTATATCATAATCTGACACCGATGTCAATAGAAATCGCTGTTGAATTACCGCAAAATATCACTAATGTTAATCCACTGTACTCCTGTTCGAAATCCAGTGCTGACCGCTCCGTTCTTGCAGTTTTGCAAGATTTCGGGGCGGTTTTTCTTGTTTTTTGCAGTTTCGCTTTCTTTTTGCGATTTCTCATTTTCCGTCGTATCTTTTTGTGACAATCGAACTTGTCAGAAAGGAGGATCGCATGACGATTCACGAAAAAGCCGCAGCAAATGCCCCTGCCCAAAACGCGGCGGACTATGGAGGCGGAGATAGGAGCAGGGTTTCCGTAGTTCAGCGGATTCAGGAGGCCAAGGTCCAGGAGAATGAATTCCGACGCTGTCTCCGTGCGATGAACGCTTACCTGCGTTATCTGGAAGACTGGAAGATCCGGTACGCACCGAAGTCCGAGGAGGAGGGGACGCATCACCGCTACGAAGAAGCCGTACGGATGACGGAACCCATCGCCTATCTGCGCGGCCTGCTCGCCGCCGGCCAACATGAGGAAAGGGTCAAGCTCGTTGAAGGACTGAAAGAAGACCGCAAAATCGAAAATCTTGAACACTATCTGGAGGAACTGAATGGATCAGGAAAAGAAGCTTGAAGAACTGGAAGTTGTTGGCAAAGAGCAGGATGAGATCGAAACCGAAGAAGAGGACGAGGTGCTCCCCGATTGGTTTGACGGGAAGCACTTTTTTGATGTCCTGTTCTGTCAGGAGTATCTCGCAGAACACCCGATGGTCTGTGTCGGCGGGGAGTTCTTCACGAAAGAGGGAAAGGTGACGGACGAGACCGCCGTCGTCAAGGAGATGTATGATATCTTGAAAGACTATCTCCCGAATGGAGCGGCGAAAAAGGCAAACGCGCTGTTGACTGCCCTCCGTCTCGAAGCCCATCGATCCGATCTGCCTGCGCAGACGGATCGACTTCATGTGTCAAACGGTACGTTGTTTCTGGACGGTCATTTCACCCCGGAAAAGGAGTTCTGCCGGAACCGTCTCCCTGTGGCTTATTGCCAAAACGCACCGAAGCCCGCGCAGTGGATCGGATTTCTCACAGACCTTCTGGAACCCGATGACATTCCGACCCTGCAGGAATATATGGGCTACTGCCTGATCCCGACAACGCGCGGGCAGAGCATGATGCTGCTCAAGGGCAATGGAGGCGAGGGAAAGTCCCGGATCGGCGTCGTCATGCGCGCTCTGCTCGGGGACAATGACCGGCTCAAAAGCGTTCTGCGTACGGAGGAACGATGAAGCCGCAGTACGGAATATTGAGATTCGCCAAATACAAAGGCCCGGAAATAGGCCATATCGAAGCGCACAATGAGCGCAAGAAAGAGCAGTACGCCAGCAACCCGGACGTCGATATCACCCGCAGTTCTCAGAACTTCCACCTTGTGACGCCGGATCGGAAGTACCGCGCGGAAGCGGAGCGTCAGATCGCGGAAGCCGGATGCAGGACCCGGTCAGACAGCGTTCGGGTCGTGGAAGCCCTCGTCACCGCAAGCCCGGCGTTCTTCAAGGGAAAGAAAAAATCGGAGGTCAGGGAAATACTTCACCTACGCGATCGATTTCATCAAAGCCCATCAGAGTGAGAAAACCATCATTTCCGCCGTGGTCCACATTGACGAGAAGACGCCGCACATGCACCTCTGCTTCGTTCCGTTGACCGAGGACGGACGGCTTTCCGCAAAGGATATTGTCGGGAACAAGAAAAAGCTGACCTGGTGGCAGGACGCGTTCTGGGAGCATATGGCAAAGAAATACCCGGAACTGGAACGCGGCGAGAGCGCCGGAGAGACGGGCAGAGTACACCTTCCGCCGCGGCTGTACAAGGAGGCGGTACACCTGAACGCACAGCGGGACCGGCTCATGGAGCTGCTGTCCGGAATGAACGCCTTCAACGCGAAGTCCAGAGCGTCGGAGGTCGCCGAGCTGCTGGATGAGTATATTCCCGGTGTGGAGAAATTCGGGACAAAGCTGAATAAAGCGGCAGCCCGGAACAGGGAGCTGCACGCAGAGAACGAAGATCTGAAAGACAAGCTCACCGATGCTGAGAACGCAGGAAGAGAGAAGATCAAGAACCGTCTGGAACAAGCCGAGCTGAAAAAGGAAGTCGAAGAGCTTCGGGCCACGGTCGCCAGAATCCCCGAGGAGATCATGCAGGCATATGCCGACCATAAAAACTTGAAAACCGGAATAGCCGCGGAAAAATCTGTCAAAACTGAAGAATAACAGGAGGGAACTCTATGGCGGAAAAGAAGATGACCATTGCAGAAGAAAAGAAGCTGATCGGGGAGGAGCTTTGGCTGAGATACTATAACCGGGTCCTGTTTGAAAAGGGCCTCATCACGGAGCAGGAGCGCAACCGTATGATCACAAAGATCAACGAGCGATCTGCAAAGATCAGAAGAGGGCGGTAAGCAAAAAAGTCGGAAGAGGTCCGCGGGTTTCCCCGGGCCTCTTGATTTTCTTTGTGGATTGTGATATAGTATAGATGATGATTTAGCGAAATCAAGAGCGGAGGTTTGCATTTTGGATATTCATGAGATTCGGGAGCAGCTTCGGACACGGACAATCTACGACGTACCGATGCGCGTGACCTATTACGCCCGTGTTTCCAGTGAGAGCGACGAACAGCTCAACTCGCTCGGCAATCAGATCAAGTATTACGAAGACCTGATTCGAAAGAACGAGAAGTGGACCTTTGTCCCCGGCTATATCGACGAAGGTCTGTCCGGGATCTCCACGAAGAAGCGGGAAAACTTCAACCGGATGATCGACGACGCGGCGGAGCATATGTTTGACCTTGTGATTACAAAGGAGATATCCCGCTTTGCCCGCAATACCCTTGACTCTATCCGCTTTACGAGGGAACTGCTTCACGACGGCGTGGGCGTCTTCTTCCAGAACGACAACATCAACACCCTCGACGAGGACGCGGAACTCCGGCTGTCCATCATGTCGAGCCTTGCGCAGGACGAGCTGCGTAAGCTGTCCAGCCGCGTGAAGTTCGGGCATCAGCAGGCGATCAAGCAGAATGTCGTCCTCGGGAACAGCCGGATCTTCGGCTACCGGAAGGACAACAAGCGTCTGGTGATCGACGAAGGGGAAGCGGCGATGGTCCGGGAGCTGTTCGAGCTGTACGCGACGGACAACTACTCCATGAAGCAGATCGAGACGATCTTCTGGAACAAAGGGTATCGGAATCTGAACGGAAACCGGATCGCCCACAGCACGATGGCAAACATGATCGCCAATCCGAAATACAAGGGATACTACGTCGGGAACAAGGTCAAAATCGTGGATATGTTCACGAAAAAGCAGAAGTTCCTGCCGCCCGAGGAATGGGTGATGTTCAAGGACGAAACCGGCGAGATCGTCCCGGCCATCGTGAGCGAAGAACTTTGGGACAAGGCCAACGCCATTCTGAAACGGCGGAGCGAGGATGTGAAGAACCGGCAGGGGATCTGCAACCACGCCAATCTGCTGACGGGAAAACTCTGGTGTACGGAGTGCGGCCAGCCCTACTACCGCCGGGAATCGCAGGACAAGCAGGGCAATAAGAACAGCAAGTGGATCTGCTCCGGCAAGATCAAGAACGGCGCGGATTCCTGCGGATCGTTCGCCATCTACGAAAGCGAGATCCGGCCCCTGCTTTACGAGGTGTTCCGGGACACGAAGGCCGATGCGGAGGCGATGGTCGCGGAGTATATGCGGATGTACGACGAAATGACGGCGGGCGGGACGCTGGCTCAGAAAATCGAGGAACAGCGGAAGGTCATCGATTTTGCGAACCGCAAGAAAAGCAAACTCCTGCAGCTCGTCGCTGACGAAAGCGTCACGCACGCGGATTTCAAATCCATGACCGCCTCCTGCAACGAGGAAATCGCGGAGGCAGAGAGAAAGATTGCGGAACTTGAAGCCCTTGTTTCCGAGAGCGAGACGTTCCGGGTGAAGATCGAGAGCATCCGCAGGGTCATGGCGGACGCCCAGCGGGACGCGGCGCGGGGCCTGATCGATAAGGAGTTTGTCGAGACGTATATCGGCAAGATTTTCGTGACGCCAGTGGATGAGAGCACGATGCGCCTGACGGTCAGGATCTTTACGGATGAAAGCACCGAAAAACATCTCCGAAAACTCGAATTTCACGGAGGTATCATGAATAAAGAGGAGGCGCGAAACGAAGAAACTCCCTCAAACGGGTCAAAATCTCCCTTAAGCTCTCCCGTTTGCGCCGATGCTTCTATGGGTCACACGTTCAAGAAGATGGTCGAGAAATACGAAAACGAGATCTCCACGAAATAAGCGAAACACAAAAGAAAAGATCTCCTTCGGACAAAACCGGGGGAGACCTTTTTTGCTTATTCCATTCTCCGGATCTTCGGCTTCAGGATCAGAGTGACGGCATAAGCCAGCCCGATCTTCAAAAGATCCGGGATCGCGTAGGGAAGTACGCAGAGAGCCAGAGCCGCGGCAAGTCCCGGCTTCGAGGAAGCGACGGCCATGAACCAGGCGGTGCCGAACGCGTAGCAGACGAGATTCCCGAGGACCATCCCGCAGATCGAGGGGAACGCGCCTTCACCGAACAGCTTCGTGATTCCCCAGTATACGAGCGCCGCGAATATGAATCCAACCAGATATCCGCCCGTCGGACCGGCCAGCTTGGCGAACCCTCCGGTGAAATTGGTGAAGACCGGCGCGCCGAAGGCTCCGATCAGAAGATAGACGATCACGGACACCGTGCCGAGCTTTCCGCCGAGCAGTCCCACGGCAAGGAAGACGCCGAAGGTCTGCATCGTGAAATTGATCTCTCCGAAGGGGATCTGGATCCACGCGCAGGCGGCGATCACGACGGCCATCAATGCGGCGCGGGCCAGACTGCGGGCGGAAAAACGGTTGACGGCGCTTTCATTTTTCATATTGTCAGAACCTCCGGGAGCCGGGAAAAGATGACTGATTATAACACGGAACGCCGGAAAAGTCAAGCGGGGGATCTTATACTGTTTCCCTTCTATGAAGCTGACTTCATGGGTTTTGATCGCTCTCCGTAGGGTGCGAACAACGGGGTGGGAATGCCATATATCCAAACATGACTTCAACTATCCCCCCCCCCCGAGAATCCCCTTTGGGAATTCTCGCATACGTCAGCCGAAACATGTGAGCTCACGAACGATAACTCTGATAAGGTTGGATGACTATATGGGTGTGTGGAAATAGACTGAACGAAATTGAGAGAACCATTTCCTTTAACCACATGAAGTTTCTTGCCAGGCTTCTTTTCAAAGAAGCCGCGCTACCCCTTAGAAGGGAGATAGTATTACATCACGCCCGATACGGACCCGTCGGACATGCGCACCACCCGGTCGCACTGTTCCGCGGCCTTCTGATCGTGGGTCACCATCACGACGGTCATGTTCTGCTCGTCCCGCAGTTCTCCGAGCAGACGGATCAGTTCCTCGCCGTTCTTTGTGTCCAGATTTCCGGTGGGCTCGTCCGCGAACAGGATCCGGGGACGGGAGATCATCGCGCGGATCACCGCAACTCTCTGCTGCTCGCCCCCGGACAGTTCCGACGGCAGGTGACTTTTCCGGTCGGACAGCCCGAGACGGTCGAAGAGCCTCTCGGCGTATTCCCCGTTGAAAGGCACGTCGTTGTAGACCGAGGGGACCGTCACGTTTTCCCAGGCCGTCAGGACCGGGAGCAGGGCGTAATTCTGGAAGACGAATCCGAAGTGCTTTCCCCGGAACTTCGCCAGCTTCGAGGCGGAGAGGGCGTACAGATTCACCGGCTTGCCCTCCGATTCACTCTGGGGATAGTACCACACGTCGCCTCCCGAGGGAACGTCGATCCCGCCGAGCAGATGGAGCAGGGTGCTTTTTCCGGAGCCGGACGGCCCGACGATGGCGGTGAACTGCCCGGCATAGATCGAAAGGTCCACGCGGTAGACGGCGTTGACGAAGGTCCCGCCCGTCCCGTAGGTCTTCATGAGATTTTCCGATTTGAGAATGATGCTTTTTTCCATATCAGTCCGTGTCCTTTCTGAGTCCTTCCGTGACGGGTTCTCTGAGGATTTTTTTCGTCGGTCTGCGAACGCTGAACCGCAGGGCCGCGGCCGTGACGAGACCGAAGGGCAGGGAGATGAGCCATGCGAGGGCGATCTTTCCGCTGAACGCGAAGATCTCGGAACGGAATTTTCCGTACACCCGGGACGTGAACGGGATATGAAGCGAATCCGCCCACACATTGAGCAGGTACATCCGGATCAAAAGGAACAGCGCGGAGGAGAGGAGCATGACCGCCGCGGCGAAGAGGAACGCCAGCACGACCCCCGGGACCGTCTGCGCTTCCGCCGCCCGGAGGATATCCCCGCCGTCCGCCCCGATCTGCCGTAAAACCGCCGTCTCCTTCTTCGTGCCGGAGGCTTTGATCGAGGCGTGCATGGCCGAGGTGACGCAGAATACGGTGAGGACCCCCGCGAGAAAGATCGTCAGCATCATGCCGCCGGCCTCTTCGATCTTCTTTTCCGCCGCCGTCAGGACTGTGATATTCCGGATATCGTACCGGATCAGGTTCGACGCGCTGTTGATCACCTCCACCGTGTTCCGCACGACTTCTTCGGGAGCCGAGGGATCGAAATGCACGAGCAGGGTGTCGTGTTCCTTCGCCGGGGAGAGTCCAAGCCGTTCGCCGCCCTCCGGGGAGAAGATCCACACGATCTCTCCGTATCCTCCGGCAAGGGTCTGGTTCTTCGCGCAGACCATGACCGCCCGGACGGTATAGGGGATCCCCTCGTCGTCGTCCGGGGGAATGATAGTTCCTCTGGAATTCAGGGAGGCTTTCGGCACGAACGCAAACACATCCCCCGCCGCCGGGACTTCCAGATAGGCGTCGGGCTTTTCGTTCGGGATCACCGCGATCACGCCGCAGGGATCGGAATAGAGGGAGGCGGGATCCCCGTCGGCGCATTCCGAAGCGATCAGCGCGAGGGTCCCCATGTCCGCGATCCCGGTTTCACTGGCGCACCACATGGTTTCGGGCTCGCCTTCTTCGGAGAGCCTGCACGCGAGGGGCTGGGACGAGATCATGCGGTTCGGGTGATCCGGGTCCTTCTCCGCTACCTCTCCTCCCCCGCCGAATGAGGTGTAGACGGACACGGAAGCCACCCCCGGCATGGACCGGATCTCATCGGCCTGAGCGTCCGTCAGCGGGAGGACCGATTTGATCCCGTCCCCGCTCATCCGGGAGAGGACCATATCCGCAAGCGGTTTCCTTCCGAACAGTCCGTTCGCGCCGCCGGAGAGAAAGAGCAGAACGAATGCGCCGAGCGTGACGCAGACGATGGCGTTGACCGCGGCGGGGACGAACTCCCGGCGGATCCGGCGCAGGCTCATGCGGAGGGCGAGGGCCTTTTTCCTGTCCTTCATCCGGTCGAGCCAGCGTCCCTCCAGCCGGTTTCCGACGGTCTCGGTCACGGCGGTCCCGGAGATCAGGGGGAACGGCGGATTTTTCGTGAATGCCGCGATCCCGAAGAAGGTGAAGAGGGCGGAGAAGAGTACGAACCGGACCGCGGTCACGATAAGATTCCGCCACGGGATCACGAAGAGGAACCCGACTTCCCCCGCCGCCGCGCCGTTGTAGGCCGATATGTAGAGATTGGAAAGCAGGGCGGAGAGCGGCACCACGGGCAGGGCCGAGAGAAACGAGATCAGAAAGATCTGTCCTGCGGCCACGGCGCAGAGTTCCCAACGGGTCGCTCCTATCGCCGCCAGCACCCCGAACTCTTCCGCGTGAGACCTGCACCAGGAGATCATGAAAGAGGAGAGGATCAGGGCCGCCAGCACGACCACGGGCAGGACCCAGAGCGTCACGGGCGCCGCGTTGTGCTTCACCTGCATGTCGAGGTATGCGAGATTCAGATAATCCGTGTACCCCTCGGTCCGGCCCGCGATCCCCGCCGTGCGCTCCGTCCGGCTCTGGAAATCGGTTTCGACGATCTTTGCGGTTTTGAAGATCTCCTCCACCACCGCGCTTGCCATGTTCGGCGTCGGATGGGAGACCGTGACATAGTGATCGAATACCTCGACGGCTCCGGTCTCCCGGTTGATCTGCCTCCTGTCCCGGTCCGAGAGGAAGACATACCCGGACCCGGATCCCGACACCGTGAAGACACCGCTCACCCGGAGGGGATAGTAGGTCATTTTCTCCGCCGTGAACCAGAGATCGTTGACCTTCCCCGCCGTGATCCAGTCCGAAGCCCGGTAGAGATCCAGCGGGACCGCGATCTCTCCCTCCCCCGGCGGCGAGCCCCAGAGATACCGGACACCGAGAGCCCTGTCGATCTCCTCCGTCTCCGTCGTGACACGTGCGGGAGCGGAGGCGTCCACCGAAGAGGCCAGCCGGGCGCCGGAAGCCACCGTCCGGACGGACACGACGTTTTTCACCTTCCGCATGTCCTCGCTCCGGTCATAGAGCTGATTCAAAAACGAGAGGTGATAGCTCCCGACGGAGGCGGTCTCCGCGGATTTGAAATAGTACGACTCGAACATTTCGAGGGCGGTCATGGTCAGAGCAAGCAGAGTCAGCGATGTGACGAATACCGAGAGGTAGGTCCTCCACCGCCGGAACACCTGCCGCGCCGAGACGTACAGGAACCGGCGAAAGATCAGAACGATGCGTCCCATGTCAGTCCGTGTCCTTTCTCAGTCCTTCCGTGACCGGTTCTCTGAGGAGCCTGCGCGTCGAGGGGATCGTCCCGAGGATCGCCGCGCCTGCCGAGAGGATCTGCCCGGGGAGGGACGCGGCAAGGAAGAGGAATCCGGTCGCCGCCTCCGCGAAGATCTCCGCCCGGCATTTCGCGTAAAACTCCGGCGTGTAGGTCATGGGGAACATGTCCGCCTGGATGTTGAGATCCGCCATCCCCGAGAAAATGATGGAGATCGACATCAGGAGCACGCCCCCGAGGGAGAGGCAGAAGGCGATCGCGGCGGAGGGATAGGTCCCAACGCGCATCTTTTTGTAAATCTCCGCGTCCGTCGCCCCGAGCTGGCGTTCCACGGCGAAATCCCTCCGGCCCTTCGCGGCCTTCATCGAGGAGTGCAGATAGGTCATGACGCAGAACGCGAGGAAGACCATCCCGAGAAAGATCAGGGTCATAGCGTTGTTCGCCCGGCTGACGCCCTTTTCGCTAGCGGTGAGATAGTCCGTATTGTCCACCCGGTAGCGCAGGAGCGAGGGCATCCCCTTGAGCGTTTCCGTCAGAGCCGCCTCCTCCGCTTCGCTCAGACCGTCGTCGTACACGATGCAGAGCTTGCCGCATTCCCCCTCCGAAACGAGCCCCAGTTCCTTCGCGCCTTCCGGGTTCAGAATGACGTACTGCCCCTGTCCTTTCGTCAGCTTCCGTCCCTCGCGGGAAGAGCAGACAGCGGCGATATGGAAGGTACGGACCAGATCTTCCGATACCTGTGTCCTGCCGTTCTTCGTCTCCTTGAGGCGGGGGACCATGTCGAACTCCTGCCCGACCGACAGATCTTTCAGGCTGTTCTGGGAGGCGTACCCGACATAGATCGCCGCATAGGGATCGGAGAAGAGATCGGCGGGATCCCCTTCGCGCACGTTTTGGATCAGCATCGGCAGGGTCGTTTCATCCGAGACGGCCGTCGGTTCGTAGACCCATCCGTTCCCGAAATCCGCGTGGGGAAGCCCGGAGAGACCGTCGCTCAGATAAACATTGTGAAAATCCCTGAAAGTGAGCGTGCCGCACTCCTTCACCCCTTCCTCGGCGAGGATCTCGTCCCGGAGGGAGAGGGGGATCCCTACGTCGTACTCGTAGAAATCACCTGTCGCGGTCCGGACGGAAACCAGCGTGTCGAAGGTCCCCTCGGTCCTGATCTCCCGGAGCCGTTCCAGTGAATCGAGGAATTTCGATCCGCCGTCCAGCAGGTAATAGCCGAGGATGAAGGAGAGGGCGGCGCAGATCAGAGCGTGAACGACCTCCCCGCGGATCTGCCGGACGGTCTGGAGCAGCGCGAGTCTTGCGACCTTGTCCTTCACCCGTTCGAGGGCCCGGCTGGATTTTCTGACATAGGGCATCCGCCCGCGCCAGGAGCCGGAGATCAGCACAAAGGGAGCCTCCCTCGTCAGCGCGGCGATCCCGAGATAGGTGAACAGAGTCGCGAGGACGCAGAACCGCACCGCGCATTTGAAGAGATTCAGCCAGGGCAGGATGAAGACGAACCCCACGTCCTCCGTGAACCGGTTGTAGGCCGAGATGTAGACGTTGGAGAGCAGGGCGGAGAAGAGCACCACCGGCGGCGAGGAGATCAGGGTGATCAGAAAGATCTGCCCCGCCGACACCGCACAGAGATCCCGCCTTGCCGCCCCGATGGCTCCGAGGATCCCGAATTCCGGCGCGTTTGCCGCAGTCCATCCTGTCATGAACATCGCGAGGATCATGGCGGCCGCGGCGACGACGGGCAGAAGCCGGATCGTGATCGGCGTGGCGGCGTAGCTCACCTGATCCGAAAGGCGGCGGGTATTGATATACTGCCCGTATTTTTCGAGCATCTGTCCGGATTTCGTCTTGTTCTCGTGATAGGGCTGACGGGTTTGAAAATCCGTGTCCGGAATCTTGAACTGCCGGAACACCCGGTCGGCGATCATGGCGGCGTTCCGGTCGGAATTGTATTTCCCGACGATGTAAGTATCGTATTTCATGATCGCCCCGGTCTCGCTGTCGATGGCGGCGGCGGTTTTCTCGGTGACGAAGACATAGGAGGCCCCGAGATCGTTCGATGCGTAGATCCCCGAGACGGTGAGGGGAAAATAGGTCATGCGGGACGCGGTGAACCAGAGTTCGTTTTCCGTCCCCGCCTCCAGCCAGTCCACGGAGCAGAAGAGGGATTCGGGCACCGCGATCTCCCCGTCGGAAGGAGGGCCGCCCCAGAGATATCGGACGTTCAGCGCGGCGTCGGTCCCCGGAGACACGACGCTCACCCGGGCGGGGACGGACGCGTCCTCGGAGGAGGCCAGCCGGGAGGACCAGGGGACCGTCCACGCGGATCGGACGCCTTTCATCGCGGAGATCTCTTCCGCGTAGTCGTAGAGGACGGCTTCGATCTTGATGTGGTGCGTTCCGTCCGCCCGGATCTCCGCGTTCCTCAGCCAGCGGGATTCGTAGAGTTCCAAGGCGGTCATGACCACCGTCAAAAGGGCGATGGACGACACGAAAACCGTGAGATACGTGCGCCGCCTGCGCAAGAGCTGTCTCGAAGAATAGAAGAACAGCCGCCGGAATGCGGTTTTGAGCTTCCCGATCATCTGCCGCGTCCTCCCTCTGACTTTTTACACGTACTATTGTAGCACGGTGTTTGCTCCTTGTCAAGAGGAACATCGAAATTCGTAAAAAGTTATTTGACAAAAACGGGGTCAGCGGCGGGACTTCGGACGCTTCGCCTTTCTGTGGCCGAGGATCGCGCCGAGAACGGAAGCGGGCAGGAGCAGCACGAGCAGGATCAATCCGACCGACGGCGGCAGCTCGGACGGAGGGAGAGGGAGCAGGGAGAGCAGAAACACGGCGGCCGTATAGAACACCCCTCCGATCCCGCCTGCCATAAGCCCGTCCCCGGTGAACCGGACGGCGGCCCCTCCCGCGAACAGCGCGCCGAGATAGAGCGAGCAGACCGCCATGGGCGTGAGAAGCGGACCGGGATCCCTGCATCCGGCGGCGACCGCGGAGAAGAGGAGGATCAGGCAGAACAGCGCGAACATCCCGACGCCGGTCCCCATGAGGCAGGAGAGGGCGAAGGGCCTTTGTACGACATGCTTTTTGACGGCGGTTTTGCAGACAGCGGACATAAGAAAACCTCCCGAGATACGATCCGTCGGATTCTATGCCCGGGAGGGGAGGTTTATTCGGTTTGGCTCAGTCCGCGTCCTCGGCCTTGACGTCCACGTGGCGGACCGCCGTGCGCAGGATGCGGATCTTGGTGCAGTCCTTCGTGGTCTCGATGAGGACGGTCTCGTCCTTGATGGAGACGATCTTGCCGATGATGCCCCCGATGGTGGTGATCTCGTCGCCGACCTGAAGACTGTCGAGCATACTCTTCGTTTCCTTTTCCTGCTTTTTCTGCGGGCGGTACATGAAGAAATAGAAGATCGCGACCATCGCCACGAGCAGAACAAGGGTGGAGATCATGTTGACCGTGCCGTTCATCGCGGCTCCTTCGGCTTCGAGGAAGTAATACATGGAGAGCGCTCCTTTGGGGGATTTGGTGCTCCCATTATAGCCGAAACGCCGACGGGATGCAAGAGTCCGCACAGGAAATTTATATAAAATTCAAGATTTGGTTATATTCGGAAACGGTTTCCGATCCTCATGCCCGCTCCGCCCGTTCCCGGATCCGCGCGTAGGCCCCGAGCATGGCGATGAGCCCGAGATAGTCGTCCTCCGCCACCGTGCCGCCCGATCCGGGACCCCATTCTCCGGGGTATTCCGCCCCGAGCTTTTCCACCCTGGCGTAGAGCGGAGCGGGAGACGAGAGCTCGCCGACCCCGAGTCCTCCGAGCACGCGGATCTTCCCCGAGGCTTCTTTGAGCGCGTCCTCCGCCCGGATCCCGTCCGCCGCGAACCAGGCCCGGTCTCCCCGCCGGATCGCGTCAGCGAGAGTCCCGTCCATGCGGATCACCGGGAGGGCGGGGCAGAGCAGATCCCCGTACAGCCCGAGGGCGTCCGCCGCCGGTTCCGCGAGATCGACGTCCTCCCTCACCGCGCAGAGGAAGCCGAATCCGATCCCCCCCTCCGCGCCTTTCGCTGTCAGGACCGCGTCCCGGAGCCTTCGCCTGACGGAAAGATCGCGGTCCCGCAGATCGATCCAGACGAAATCCGCTCCCGTCCGCTCCGTGACGGAAACGAGGGTCCGGACTTCCTCCGCGGGATCGTCCCAGAGCCGGGATCCGCGCCGCCAGATCAGAGTCTCCGCGTGACGCCGGGAGAGAAAGGGCTCGAAGAGAACGGGCGTTTTGCTCCTCCCCGCGAGGAAATCGAGAAAAATACGTTTTTCGCGCCGGACCATATCGGGCCTCCGAATCAAAGTCTTGTTCCGGATCCATTATACCCGACGCCGGAGCAGAATGCAAGCGCAAAAGGGCGAAATCCGCGAAAAAGCGCAGAACAGCCGCCCCGCGACCTCATCGAATCGCAGAGACGGCTGCCCCGGAACCGGTTATGCAGGCAGTTCAGCTTCTGCCGTAGACTTCCTCTCTGTCCCGGAAGAGCAGGGAGACGCACCAGATGCCGGCCAGCGCGACGACGGTGTAGATGATGCGGGCAAGGACGGATCCCTGACCGCCGCAGATCCACGACACGATGTCAAAGCGGAAAAGTCCGATGGAACCCCAGTTGAGCGCGCCGACGATGACGAGGACCAGAGCGATTCGATCAAGCATGTGACGGAAACTCCTTTCGTTTGATTCACAGGGAGTATGCCCGTCGGATGCCCGCATTATTCATGGAAAGGGCGGGATCGGACGGGTCCCGGCGGAATAATTTCCGGGGGAGGAAAATAAGCATCAACCGAAACGAACCGAACCCGGAGGCCGTCATGCTCCTCACCGCTTTCCTGTCCCTGCTCCGCGCCATGAAAGCCGGATTCCCCATGCCCGCCCTGATCCTGTCGTCGAACGGGGGCAGTTTTCCTCCGCCGCTCTCCCGGGAAGAGGAGACCGAATGCTTCCGCCGGGCGAAGGAGGAGGGGGATATGGAAGCCCGCGGAAAGCTGATCGAACACAATCTCCGCCTGGTCGCCCACGTTGTCCGCAAATACTACGCCTCGAACCGCGAGGAGGAGGATCTCGTCTCCATCGGCACCGTCGGACTCATCAAATCCGTGGATTCCTTCAATCCGTCAAACGGAGCGCGTTTTGCCACATACGCCGCGAAGTGCATCCAGAACGAGATCCTCATGTATTTCCGCTCCCAGAAGAAACTCCAGTCCGAGGTCTCGATGGGGGAGACGATCGACACGGACCGGGACGGCAACGCCCTGACCTACGAGGACGTCGTTGCCGTGGAGGACACCATCGCGGACGACCTCGACTTGAAGATCAAGATCGCGAAAGCCCTGAATTTCGTCAAAACCGGCCTCGACGCGCGGGAGAGGGAGATCATCGTCATGCGCTACGGTCTCGACGGACAGAATCCGGCCACCCAGCGGGAAGCGGCGGAACGGCTCGGGATCTCCCGCTCCTACGTCAGCCGGATCGAAAAAGCCGCCCTCGAAAAGCTCCGCCGGGCGCTCTGATCCCGGGAACTTACAAAAAGTTTCAACTGCTACTACCGCGACCGACAGATTCGGCTCGGAGTTTGCGTGATAAGATCTTGTAATTTGACACCTGTTCGTGTATAATAAAGGCGGATCCCGATGAAATGGAGAAAAAACATGAAGAAAAAGAGAATCCTCCTGTCCGTCCTCTGCCTCCTGACGGCGGTGTTCTGCCTCGCCTCCTGCGCCACCCGCCGGGACCGCTACGGACTCCCGGAAGCCGGGAAGACCGTGGAGTATATCCTCACGGGGATCCCGGAGGGCTGCGGTGTCTCGGGCGGTCTGCTCTACTATTCCAGCGAAGGCGCGGTCCGCGTTCTCGATCTTGCGGACGGGGAGGACCGCGTATTTGCCGCGGACGCGAAGGATCCCTCCCTCATCGCGGCGGACGGCGGGCGGGTGTACGTCCTGACCCCGGACGGGATTGCGGTATTCGATTCGTCTGGCGTGCCGGAAAAAACGGTCTCCCTCCCGGAAGAGTGCGCAGGACCCGTCTCGATGGACTGCGCGGGCGGGACGCTCTGCCTGACCGACGGAGATGCGCTGTACACCTCTGAAAAAGGCGGCGCGTGGAGATCCGTTCCCCTCGATCCGTCCGTCATGGGGAAAGTCTCCCGCCTCTGCCTCGACGGGAATCGGGTTTTGCTTGCGCTCTCCGGCACGGACGGCGGGCTCGCGGCGGTCGACCGGAACAGCGGAAAAACACAGATCCTCAGCGAACGGAACTGCACGACCGTGTGCGTAAACCGTGGGAAGGTTTTCTTCCTCGACGGGAAATCGCTCCTGACCTTCGGGAAAAAGGACTCGGTCGATCTGGTTTCCCGACTGAGCCGGATCCCCGGGGATCCTGACGCCGCGGCCGTCTCCGGGAATACCGCCCTTGCCGTCTGCCTGGACCGGGCGGTTCTTGTTCCGCTGGCCGAGGCGTCGGACGTCATCACCGTGGTGTACGCGGAGAGGGATCCGGTAACAGACCCGGGGTACTCCTACCGGGCCGAGGTCCTCAAAAAGGCGGCGGAAAAGATCGGGGCGGAAGTCAAGATCATCCTCTCCGACGGCAAGACGGTCGAGAGGACCTACCTCGACAAAGTGAGCACGCGGATGCTTGCCGGGGACTCGAGCTACGATCTTCTTTTCGTGGCGGGACCGCATGGGGAGATCGAAGACTTCCTCTCATCCGCGTCGTATTACGGGCAGTATGTCGATTTGCTCGGTTTCCCGGAACTTGCCGGCAACCTCTCGGAGATGTACCCAGGAGCGATGGACCTCCTCAGCCGGGACGGGGAGATTTTCGGCCTTCCCCTGGACGTCATCCATTTCAGTTATGTCTGGGACGCCTCCTCCGGGATCGACGCGCCGCGGGAGGGCTGGACGCTGGACGATCTCTGCGCGCTCTGCGACAGGCTGATCGAAGAGGGCGGCAAAAGGCAGGTCTTTCCCGTCACGAGTGTCCCGGAAGGGTGGGGAGCTTTTCTTCGCCCGCACTATATCCCAGCTTTTCTGCTGACGGGGGCGATCCATGAGAGATACGATCTCTTGGGCGATTCGGTCCCGGTCGGCATCCGGGAGGACATGACCGCCGTTCTCTCCCGCCTGAAGCCGTACATAGACGCGGGCGTGCTGTACGGAGAGGATTCCGTCATACGGTATCTGGGCGTGATGAGCGATTTCGCGGGCTGGCAGACGGATTTGGAACAGAAGGGGTACTACGACAAGGAACGCTGGATCCCCGTGGATTTCCCCCTCGCCGACGCAGGTGCGAAGACCCGCGCTGTCGTCACGGGCGCCGTCCTCATGAACCCGAACAGCAAGAAGCAGGAGCTTGCCGCCGCGCTTTTGACCGAACTGACGGGAGCGGACTGCCGCGGCGATCTCAGGTTCTATCGGGAGCCCCTATGGCCGGGATGCGAAACATGGCGCGACGAGAGCAGGCCCTTCGGATACATGCGTATATGCCCGGACACGGTCCGCTGGTGGGACGAACACCTCGACGCCTGGTTCGAACGGCGGGAGCTCGCGAGAGTCAATTTCTTCTCGACCCGCTGCCTTGAAGCTCTGGAAAGCTTCATGTCCGGCGCGCTCACCACAGAAGACGCCGCTGACATTCTATACGACGAGATCGTCTATGCAAAGCGCGGATGAAAACTCCCCGGCCGGATCCGAAACGGACAACCGGTCGGGGTATTCTTATGAGACGGAAAACGCGTCAGGCCTCCGAAAGGATGCGGAAATACCCTTCGACCGGCGCGTCTCCCCAGAGTTCCCGGTAATTCTCCCCGAGGAAGCACCCGAAGGACGTGACGGACTCGAATCCCCGTTCGGCATACCCGAGGACGTCGGCTCGGCAGACTCCGGCGTTCAGTTCGAACTTTTTCGGAGGCAGCTTCCAGCCGGAGAAGAGGGAATTGTCGACCCAGTAATCGAGGACTTTCGCGTCCCGGGAGCCGAAGAACGCGAGTAAGCCGGGAAGATTATTCACCTGCGCCGCGTTTTTTTCGTCCGCCGGATCGAAGAGGGAGCGGGTGAAGCTCCGCGCGATGGGGGCGAATTCGAGAAAGACCGCCGGATGGGGTTTTATACTTTTCGGCACGTTCAGCGTTTCGCAGTAAGCGAGATACGCGGTCTTCCCCTCGGGATCCGTCCGGCGCACGCCCTCCGCCATCGCGTTCGTCAGGATCAGAGCCTGATCGGACGCCGTGAGGGATTCGCAGGCCGGACAATGGCACTTTGCCTCCGCCACGTCGTCGATCCAGAAATGATACCGGCGGGTGTCCGACGGGAAGAGGGAAGCGAGCAGGGCGGTCCGCTCCCTGAGATATTCGAGGGCTTCGGGATTCGAGGCGCAGCAGTTGAACCGGGGCGTCCGTTCCCCGTTTTCCGCGGCGCGGAACCATTCGGGATGCTTTGAAAACAGATCCCGCGGCAAGAGCCAGGACAGCGCGTGCATTTCGAACTCCACCCGGATTCCCGCCCGGTTCAGCCGATCCCGGAAGCTGAGAAAGTCCTCCGTTTTCACAAAATCCGCGCAGGCGGCGAGGGTCAGGTGCGCGTCGATCCCGCCCGCCGGATGCACCCCCAGCGTGTCGATCCCGCTTTTTTCGAGCCGTCCCGCCCAGTATTCTCCGCAGTCCGTGTCGTGAATGACGATCCCCCGGTGTTTCAGCATGACTTTCCTCCGTCCGCTCCGTTTTTTTCATTTTATCACAGAGCGGCGGGAGAATCAAGACCGTTTTTATCCTTTTGCCCGGCTGTCAAAGAGCAGGGAGACGAGCAGTCCCGCCGTAAGAGCCGCGCCGATCCCGCCCGACGCCGCGGTGAGAGGACCTTTCAGAGCCCCGATCCACCCCTCCGCCGCCACGGCTTCCCGGACCCCGCGGCTGATGAGAAATCCGAATCCCGTCAGCGGCACCGTGGCCCCGGCTCCCGCGAATTCGAAGACCGGAGCGTAGATCCCGACCGCCCCGAGGACCACCCCCGCGACGACATAAGCCGTGAGGATCCGGGCGGGCGTCAGCCTCGTGCGGTCGATGAGAATCTGGGCGACGGCGCAGAACAGTCCCCCGACGAGAAACGCCCGGATCAGCGCAAGAAGAATCTCCATCGTCATTGACTCCCTTCTTCCCTCAGATCGGACCGGCGCGCGGGGGAAAACCGGACCAGATGGGCCACTCCCGGGATGCTCTCCCCCTGTCCCGAGGCCGTCGCGTTGGTGAGGGCTCCCGTCCCCACGAACAGGATGTCGCCGGTCAGCCCCTTCTTCATGTCGTCGAGGAAGAGGGACGCCATCACCACCGCCGAGCATCCGCATCCCGAACCCCCGGCGTGCACGTCGTCCTTCTCCGGATCGAACAGTTCGAGGCCGCAGTCCCGGTGATTCTTCCCGATGTCGATCCCCTCCGCCCGGAGCAGATCGACGAGGATCCCGCTCCCCTCGGCCCCGAGATCTCCGGTGACGACCAGCGCGTCTTCGAGACTGCCTCCCCCCGCCGCATACCGGCTGATTGTGTCCGCCGCGGCCGGAGCCATTGCGGCACCCATATTGGCGGCATCGGTTACGCCCCGGTCCACCACGCACCCCGGCATGACCTCGGTGATCTCCAGCACGAAATCCCCGTCCGTCCTCCGCGCGTCCCTGAGACTGGACGAAAGGATGAAAGCCCCGGCTCCTGTCGCGGTCCACTGGGCGGTGGGAGGCCTCTGCCCGCCGTACTCCACCGGCATACGGAACTGCCTCTCCGCAGTGCAGAAATGGGAGGAAGTCACCGCCGCCGCCCTTCTCACCGTGCTCCCCGCCGCCAGAGCCCCGAGCAGCAGACCCTCCGCGCAGGTGGAACAGGCACCGAACAGGCTGAGAAGCGGTATCCGGTATCCGCGCAGTCCGAATACCGAGGGCAGGCACTGATTGACGAGATCTCCGGCAAAGAGCAGATCGAGCTCCGCGTCCACCAGTTCCGCCTTTCGGAGGGCGATCCCGAGGGCGAGTCTCTGCATTTCCGCCTCCGCTTTTTCCCAGGTCTCCTTCCCGAACCGGTCGTCCCCGCTGAAATCGAACCGGCTGCCGAGCGGTCCCTTTTTCTCCTTGCTCCCCACGACGGACCCGGCCGAGACGAGGAAAACCCGTCTTCCGGGCACGAATGAATTCTTCTGCATACCATTTTCTCCGTAATCGGTTTCTGCCCGTAGTATGTCCCCGATTTTCTGTTTTATACCGCCTCGGACTATGGTACTTGCACAAGTCTCTTCCATTCCGTTTGTTGAAATCGACGGGATTTGAGAGGTTCCGACCGTGCCGAAAGGTCAATTGGGAGAAGATTGCGGCGTCCTCTTGACAATTCCGGATGGTGCGGTATAATAGTTCCGGCCGGGAAAAAAGCGGGATCATCCGGTTTTCCGGCGCGGGAGTGATGAATATGGAAAAAACGCAGTTTCGGTATAAAATCAGGCTGGAATCCACAGCGGACGTGATCGCTTTCACGAAAGCCGCCGTCGGTTGCCTGCGGGAAGTCTGGCTTGTGAACGGACACCACCGTCTGAGCGCGAAGAGCTATCTCGGCGTCGCCCTCGCCCGTCTGGCATGGGAAGAGATCTACGTCGAATCCGACTACGACTGCTATTTCGACTTCGAAAAATTTATCGCCTGACCGGGCAGAAACAGAACCGCCGGTTTCCCCATCCACGGAGAGACCGGCAGTTTTTCTGTTATTTCAAAAGTTCCGTCACGGGATGCCCGTCGGTGTCCGGCATGTCGATCCCGAGAGCCTTCGCGACCGTCGGAGCTTCGTCCACGAGCCGCCCTTCTTCCAGTTCCGCTCCGTCCCGGAAGGCGGGTCCTTTGCAGTAAAACACCGGGGAAGGTCCTTTCGACGGGAGATAACCGTGGGTGGCGCGGCCTTTGCGGTAATCCCCGTTGTCCGCTCCCGTGACGAGGGGACGGAGGAAGCGGTCGCCGAAGGAGGTGTAGTTGTCCGTCTCGAGCACAAAGGAGAAATCCCCGCCGTAATGCTCTTCCCGGACCGCCTCCTCTGCCGTATAGACCCGGCTGATCCCGTAGACCCCTTCCTCGCAGAGGTGGTTCAGGACCGCGTATGTTTTTTCCCACAGCGCGCGGTCGGAGGGATCTTTCAGGTACACGCAGGCCGACATGCCGCCGGACTGGCACCAGGCGTCCCATTCCGGGTCCTCGTTTTCGCCCCGGGAACGGATCAGACCGGCGTCCGCCAAAAGGACATTGATGTGAATGACCCGCTTGATGTCCATCTGCCCGTGATCGGAGGTCAGAACGAAATTCGTCTCCCCGAGCACGCCCGCGTCGGAGGCCGCTTCCATCAGATCTCCGATCCAGCGGTCCGTGTCTTCGAGGGCCTTCCGGATGTGATCCCCGAACACCCCGTGACCGTGCCGCGCGCCGTCGATGTTCGCGGGATGGATCATGATGAGGTCGGGGCGGTGTTCCCGGATGATATCGCAGGCGCAGGCGAGCATGAAGTCGTCGCAGAACGGGTGCTTCCTCTCCTGCATCAGATGGGCGTGTCTTTCGATGATCGGGAAGAGCTCCTCCCGGGCGCCCATTTCGGCGAAAGCCTCGATGAGCGTCTGCCCCGGCCTCTGGGTCCAGTATTCGTCGATCAGCCAGTCGACGGATGGGTGGTTCCCCGTGCAGGGCCAGAACACCGCCGCCGTCGTGAGTCCGGCTTTTTTCGCAGCGTCGAAGATATCCGGGACCTTCACGAATTCGTGCTCCCAGATCCATGGGATCGGAGAGCGGAGGTACTGCCGCGGAGATTTCAGATTCCCGGGGATCCCGTGCCGGTCGGGAAAACATCCGGTCGCCATGGTGGTGTGGCAGGGATAGGTGATCGTCGGATAGATCGACTTCACCCTTTTGATTGCCGCTCCGCCCGCGAGATATTTCCGGAAATTCGGCATCGCGGACAGTTCTTCCATATCCTCGTGCACCAGCGCGTCCGCCGAAAACACGATCATTTTTCCGTTCATCGCGGACCTCCTCTGTTGCGTCAGCGGAACTCGACGACGGAAGACAGGGGCCTTGTCGTGTCGAGTACCGCGACCTTCACAAAATCTCCGCCCTTCGGAGCGTGAATGACGCGGTGCATCCCGTCGGCCGATTTGCCGAGGTACAGCATGACGTGCTTCGGACGGTAGAGAGCCGCCGGAGCCCTGAGAGACGAGAGCAGCCCGTCCGTGGCCTCCGCGTCGTAGTTTTCCGTATAGACGACCTCGCCCGCGTAGTCCTTCTGTTCTCTCGTGTCCCGGGGGAGCATGATGCCGAAGGTGCGGAAGACCGCGCAGACGAATCCCGAGCAGTCGATCCCCCCGTCCGCGCCGCCCCATCCGTACTGGGTACCGAGATAGGCGAAGGCCTGGGCGTAATAGTTTTTCATGGTGTATGGCAGGTGTCCCGGCCAGGCGTCGGATTTCGGGATGTTCGTCTCCCGCTCCGAACAGGATCCGCCCGCCTCGCGCATGGGAAGGACAGCGATATAATTCTCCTCCGTCTCTCCCACGCAGGGAAGGACCACGCCCATGTCGAGCTCCGTGTGTCCCGCGTCGACCTTCACGGCGGTCACGGTCACGTAGGTATCGGGACGGCAGAAGGAAAGGAAGGTCTCCCGGTCGCAGAAAGCGGCGGCGCTGGCGGAGATCCAGCCTTCGTAATAATAACTCTGGACGTAGAGATAGCCTCCGTCCGCGCTCCGGTGCAGGACCCAGACGGGCATCCCGACGATCAGTTCCGTCTGCTGGATCAGGCTGTAAAAGGTGTCCCCGCTGTCGTAGAATCCGAGGGAGGTGGGGAAGGTCTTGAGGTCGCACCGCGCCGTGACGATGGCGGGCAGGACTTCAACTTCCGCTCCGATGGTCTCGAGCGCGCGGTTGGAAAGGATCGCTTCCCGGGCCTCCGCGTCGATGGGCTTGCCTCCCCGGTCGAATTTGTCGCCCTGGGGGAAGGAGTAGGAGGAGATCCGGCCGATGAGCGCCGTCCCGTCCGCCGTTTCCGGGATCTCTTCGATGTTGACGAGGGTCGGGCAGTTCTCCGTCATGCGGCGGTTGTATGCCTCGATTTCCTCCGGGTCCAGGATCACAGCGTCCGACGCGCCTTCCCCGAACCGGGAATCGAACTGCGCGATCCAGTCCGCGGCCTCCCCGGAAATCTCGCGTTCTCCCTCCGGGATCGCCGGGCGGAAGGGTTCGGTCTCAACGATCTCTTCCGTTTCGGGCTCGGTTTCAACGGGTTCCGGGACGGGCGGGGCCGTTTCGGCGATCTTCGGGATCTCGGGGACCTCCTCCGGCTCAGGTTCCGCCTCGGTATAGACCGGGGTCAATCCGTCCGCTTCCCTCAGTTCGAAGGCCGAACAGGAAGAAAGGAAAAAAACGCCCGCGAGAAGGGAAAGAAGGATCCTCTTTCTGAATTCTCTGGACGTTTTTCGTACAAACATATCGGACTCCGGGTTTGAAGCAGAATACGGCAGATTGACCGCCGACAGTTTATTGTACCACAAAACCGAAAAATGTCAAGTCCCTGTGGCAGATTCGCGCCAGGTTCGGGCAAAAATCCGTTTATTCCGAAATGGCCGCGCGGACCAGGGCGATCTGACGCTTCACGGATTCCATCGAGGGGCCTCCCCAGACCGTGCGCCGGTTCACGCAGTTGTCGAGATCCACGGCGTCGTACACATCCTCGTCGAAGAGGGGGGAAAACTGCCGATAGACGTCGAGGGGCAGGGATTCGAGGGTCCCTCCGTTTTCCGCGCACCAGGCCACGATCTTTCCGCTTACCCGGTACGCATCCCGGAAGGGAAGACCCTTCTTCGCGAGATAATCGGCACAGTCGGTGGCGTTGATGAATCCGCCCGAAGCAGCCTGACGGAGCCGGTCCGTCCGCACGGTCATGGTGCCGAGCATCGAGGAGAAGAGTTCGAGGCAGATCTTCGCCGTGTCGATGGCGTCGAACACCGCCTCCTTGTCCTCCTGCATGTCCTTGTTGTAGGCGAGGGGGATCCCCTTCAAAACGGTCAGCAGCGCGATGAGATCGCCGTAGACCCGTCCGGTCTTGCCCCGCACCAGTTCCGCAATATCGGGGTTTTTCTTCTGGGGCATGATGGAGGATCCGGTGGAGAACGCGTCATCCAGCTCCACGAAGGCGAATTCGCCCGAACACCAGAGGATGATCTCCTCGGAGAAGCGGGAGAGATGAGTCATGATCAGAGAGAGGGCGAAGATCAGCTCCGCGGCGAAATCCCGGTCGGACACGCCGTCGAGGGAGTTCTCCGTCACCCCGTCCATCCCGAGAAGCTCGGCGGTCAGATGCCGGTCGATGGGATGGGTCGTCGCGGCCAGGGCTCCCGATCCCAGGGGGGAGATGTTGACGTGCTTCGCGATCTCGGCGAGCCGTCCGTCGTCCCGGAGGAACATCTGCGCGTAGGCCAGCACATAGTGTCCGAAGGTCACGGGCTGCGCTCTCTGCAGATGGGTGTACCCCGGCATCACGGCCCCGGCGTATTTTTCCGCAAGATCCGCGACAGTCCCGAGGAGGACCCGGAGCAGGGAGCGGATCTCGCCGATTTCCCGCCGCAGATAGAGCCGGATGTCGAGGGCGACCTGATCGTTGCGGCTGCGGGCGGTATGGAGCTTTTTCCCGGCGTCCCCGATCCGCGCCGTGAGGACCTCTTCCACGAACATGTGGATATCCTCGGCCTCGGGATCTATGGGGAGCGCGCCGGATTCGATGTCGTCCCGGATCGTTTTCAGAGCGTCCGCGATTTTGGCGGCTTCGTCTTCGCCGATGATCCCCTGCCTGCCGAGCATCGTCACGTGGGCGACGGATCCCTCGATGTCCTCGCGGAACATGCGGGAATCGAAGCGGATGGAAGAATTGAAGTCGTTGACGCGCGCATTCTCTTCCTTGGAGAAGCGGGCGTCCCACATTTTAGCCATAACTGTCTCCGATCTCAAAAGGGCGGGGGAGGCGTACCTCTCCCGCTTTTCGGTTGGTTGGATGAATGATTATTTGTTCCAGTTCTTCATCGCCTGCGCCCGGACCTTGACGGGGAGGCCGAAGAGGTTGATGAATCCCGCGGAATCCATCTGGTTGTAGTCGTCGTCTTCGCCGAAGGAGGCGGTCTGTTCGTTGTAGAGGGAATAGGGGGAGGTCATGCCTGCGCCGATGATGTTGCCCTTATAGAGCTTGAGCTTCACGTCGCCGGTCACGGTCTTCTGGGTCTCGTCCACGAAGGCGTCGATTGCCTCCCGGAGGGGCGTGAACCACTGTCCGTTGTAGACGAGCTCCGCCATCTTCTGGGCGACGATCGCCTTGAAATGGGAGGTCTCCTTGTCGAGGGTCAGGGTCTCGAGCATTTCGTGAGCCTTGTAGAGGATGGTGCCCGCCGGAGTCTCGTACACGCCGCGGCTCTTCATGCCCACCAGACGGTTTTCGACCAGGTCGAGGATGCCGATGCCGTTCTTTCCGCCGATCTCGTTGAGCTTTTCGATCAGGGCGACGCCGTCCATTTCAACGCCGTCCAGCGCGGTGGGAACGCCCTTTTCAAAGTGCAGGCTGACATAGGTGGGCTCGTCCGGCGCCTTCTCGGGTGCGACGCCCAGTTCGAGGAATCCGTCTTTCAGATAATCCGGCTCGTTGGCGGGGCTTTCGAGATCGAGGCCTTCGTGGCTCAGATGCCAGAGGTTCTTGTCCTTCGAATAGTTGGTCTCGCGGCTGATGCGGAGCGGGATCCCCTTCTTTTCGGCGTAGTCGATCTCGTCGTCCCGGGATTTGAGGTCCCAGATCCGCCAGGGGGCGATGACCGTCATGTCGGGAGCGAATGCCTTGATCGTCAGTTCGAACCGGACCTGATCGTTGCCCTTGCCGGTGCAGCCGTGGCAGATGGCGTCCGCGCCTTCCTTCTTGGCGATCTCCACCAGTCTCTTCGCGATGCAGGGACGGGCGTGGGAGGTGCCGAGGAGATATCCCTCGTACTTGGCTCCCGCTTTCAGGCAGGGCCAGATATATTCCTCCACGTATTCCTTGCGCAGATCCTCGATGTAGAGCTTGGACGCGCCGGTTTTCAGAGCCTTTTCCTCGAGCCCGTCGAGCTCCGTTCCCTGGCCGACGTTGCCGGAGACCGCGATGACCTCGCAGCCCGGATAATTGTCCTTCAGCCACGGAATGATCACCGAAGTGTCCAGTCCGCCGGAATACGCCAGAACGATTTTTTTGATCTCTTTCGCCATGATGCCGCCTCTTTAATATTTATGAAATTTTGTGAAATAATTATACAGCATCCCCCGCTTCTTTTCAATTGGTATCCTATACAAATTCCCCGAGATCATTCCCGCTCTTTCCCGGCGAAAAACATAAATTCCCGCGGATTCTTCACCGCGCGCCGGGAACAATAGGCACGAATACGGGAAAGGAGACGAACGAAATGAAACTGACGCCGATCATGGCCGCGCTTCTCGCTGTCAATCTGCTGGCCTGCCCCGCCTCATGGGATCAGGCGGGTCTGTTCCGGGAGAAGGAGGAGGCCGAAGATTTCCCCGAGGAGGAGGACTTTACGCCGAAAAGAGGGCGCTTCGCTCCGAAGAGAGAAACGCGGGGACCGAAGGAAAAACCGGGACCCGAACTGACGCGTTCCGCCGCCGGCACACTTCCTGTTTCCGCAGGATTCAGCTGGTACGCCGTCCATCAGAAGAACGGAGTCCGCCCGCCCGCTCCTCTGGAGATCGTTCCCCTCGAAGAGCACGGCGCCTATTATCTCGGACCCGACGAACCCGTGGTCTATCTGACCTTTGACGCGGGATACGAAAACGGCAACGTCGCAAGGATCCTCGACGCCCTGAAAGCGGAAGAGGTCCCCGGGGCGTTCTTCATCCTCGAAAACCTCGTCAACCGCGAACCGGAACTCGTCAGACGCATGGCGGAGGAAGGCCACCTCGTCTGCAATCACACCGCCCGCCACCGGGACATGACGGCCTTCGGGGAGGCGGAATTCAAGGAGGAGCTCGGCAGGATGGAATCGGCCTACCGGAAGCTCACCGGGTCTGAGATGGCAAAATACTACCGCCCGCCGGAGGGGAAGTTCACCGCGGAAAACCTCGACTGGGCGGCGGATATGGGATATTCCACCGTCCTCTGGAGCTTCGCCTACGCCGACTGGGACAACGAGAAGCAGCCGGATCCGGACGCCTCCCTCGAAAAGATCCTCTCCGGCGCCCACAACGGCATGGTCCTGCTGCTCCACCCGACCTCGGACACCAACGCCCGGATCCTGCCCACCCTGATCCGAAGTCTGAAAGACAGGGGATACCGCTTCGGGACGCTGGACGAGCTGACGGGAGGCGGAGGAAGTGAAACCTGACGGGATCCCGCGTTTTCTTCTCCTCTGCCTCTGCGCCGCGCTGACGTTTTTCGCTCTCCCGTGGGAAACCGGGGCGGAGGACGTGGTCTATTCCTGTTCGACGGTCGGGAAGAAGATCGCCCTGACCTTCGACGACGGCCCGCACCCGACCCTCACCCCTGAGATCCTCGGGATCCTCGCGGAGTACGGCGTCCCCGCCACCTTCTTCGTCGTCGGGGAGAACGCGGAATGGTTCCCGGGGATCGTGAAAGCGGAGGCGGAGGCGGGACACGAGATCGGAAACCACTCCTATTCCCACGCCAATCTGAAAAAGGAATGCTATGGGGAGATCTGCCGGGAGATCGACGGATGCGAGCGCGCGGTCTGGGAGAATTTCGAATACCGCACCCGCCTGCTCCGTCCGCCCGGGGGATGCCTCAGCGACGCCCTTGTCCAAGCCGCCGGGGAGAGGGATTACACCCTCGTCTGCTGGTCGGTGGACACCCGCGACTGGGCCCACACCCCGACGGAGACGATCGTGAAAAAAGTCCTCGATTCCGCTGAGGGCGGGGACATCCTTCTGTTTCACGACTATATCTCCGGAGGCTCCCCGACCCCCGGGGCCCTCGAGATCCTGCTCCCCGAGCTGCTCCGCCGCGGATTCGAGTTCGTCACGGTCTCGGAACTGCTCGAGAGCCGGGAGAAATAAAGAGAGAGCCGCGTCCGCTTTTTTCGGATCCGGCTCTTTTCGGTTTTATTGTCAGCCGCAAATCAAAGCAGCATGATCCCGGCCTCTTTCGCCTGACGGAGGGTCTCCTCGTCCCAGACCGACACCTGCACCTCGCCGATGTGGGCGGTCTGCATCATCAGCATACACAGCCGGGACTGCCCGATGCCGCCGCCGATGGTGAGAGGGAGTTCGCCGTCAAGGAGCATCCGGTGGAAGGGCAGGGAAGCGCGCTCTTCGCATCCGGCCTCTTTCAGCTGGCGGCGGAGCGAATCCGGGTCCACGCGGATCCCCATCGAGGAGAGCTCGTAGGCGTCGCCCAGCACTTCGTTCCAGACGAGGATATCCCCGTTGAGGGTCCAGTCGTCGTAGTCCGGAGCGCGGCCGTCGTGGGGCTTTCCGCTTTTCAGTTTTCCGCCGATCCCCATGAGGAAGGTGGTGGGATGCGCTCTGACCCAGGCCCGTTCCCGCTCCTTCGGGGTGAGGGCGGGATAGAGGTCTTCCAGTTCCTGTGCGGTGACGAAGGCGACTTCCGGGCTGATCCTGCATTCGAGCTTCGGGAATTCGTAGCGCAGGGCGTTGTTGGTGGCGACCATCGCGGAGACGATCTTTTTCACCGTGGTGCGGAGATAGTCCTCGTTCCGCATTCCGGCGTCGATCACCTTTTCCCAGTCCCACTGATCCACGTAGATCGAATGGATATTGTCGATCTCTTCGTCCCGGCGGATGGCGTTCATATCGGTGTAAAGCCCCTTGCCGACATAGAAATCATAGTTTTTCAGCGCGAGCCGCTTCCACTTCGCGAGGGAATGCACCACCTGCGCGGACTGCCCGACCGCAGGGATGTCGAACCCGACCGGACGCTCCACGCCGTTCAGATTGTCGTTCAGGCCCGAATCCTCCCGCACGAAGAGGGGGGCGGACACGCGGCGCAGATTGAGCTCGATGGCGAGGTTCATCTGGAAGGTCCGCTTGATATAGTCGATGGCCAGCTGGGTCTCGTAGACGGACAGCCGGGGGCGGTAGTTTTCGGGGATGAAAAACATGAGCGTTTTCCTTTCTGACAGTAAGGGGTTCGGGAACGGGTTTATTGTATCATCGTTCCGGCGATCTGTCAAGCGGATGGGAATCATCCGATCCATTTGAGCAAAATTGACGGGTTTTCGCTTTTTATTCTCATTTCTGTTTGTAAAAAACGCGAATATTTTTCTTTTTTTTCGAAAAGCCATTGACTTGTGTAGTAAATGGTGATATAATAACAGCGTACCTATAAGATCGTACCCGCCGGGAACCGCACACCCCGCGGACGAAAACAAAAGGAGAAACGTATCATGGAAGAAAAAATGATCAAGCTTCCCGCCAGCGAACTTGAAATCATGCAGGCGATCTGGGTCCTCGATGAGGAAGGCGAGAAATTCATCTCCGCCAGCCTTATCATGAAGAGATTCCCCGCTCTCAACCGCCTGAAGCTCACCACCGTTCTCACCCTCATCACGAGACTGCAGAACAAGGGCTTCATCAATACGGAAAAGCTGGGCCGCTCCAACTGCTACACTCCCAAGATCTCTTCCGCCGACTACCGCAAATTCGCTTACGGCGACTTCGTCGAGAAGGTCTACCGCAACGACCGCATGGATCTCTTCTCCGCGCTCGTGAACGACGACGCCCTGACGAAGGAAGACCTCGCTGAGATCAAAGCCCTCATCGAGAAGACCGAAAACGAGAAATAATGCCGCCAGGCGCGAAATCCGCGTCTGAGCCCGAAGGAGCCGCGATATGGAAATGGGGATTTTTCTTCTGTTCCTCGCCGTCGCGGCTCTTTCCCTTGTTTTTTCTCTCTCCGCCCTGATCTTGCTGAGAATCAGGAAGAAGACGGGAAAGAGCGTCCGGGCCGCCGTCTGGATCCTCTTGCTCATTCTTGCCGTCGTTCCGCTGCTGCTTCCGGCCCGGCTGATCCGACTCCGTCTGTTCACCGATTTCACGGGCGGGATGCGGATCGAATTCCGCAGCGACGGAGAAGACGGGGACGGCGCGGTGTTCCCGGACGCCTATCTCACCCGGGGAGAGCGCAGGACAGCGGGGGACGTTCTCTTCCTCTTTCTGACGCTCTGGACGGTTGCCGCGGCGTTTTCGGCCTCCTTCGGGATCTCGGGCTACTGGGACACCCTGCGCTTCCTCACGAAGAACTCCGAACAGTGCCGGGACGAACGCGCCTTCGAGATCTTCCGCCGGGCGAAGGAGAAGGCAGGAGTCGGCCGGAACGTGAGCCTGCGCGTCATGCACCCGGATCTTTCCGTCTCCCCCTGCATGTGCGGCACCTGGTCCCCCTCCGTGTTCATCGGGAGCGGGTATCTGAAAGACTATCCCGACGAGTGGCTCGAACTCCTCTTTCTCCACGAACTGACCCACATCCGGCACCACGACGGGACGCTGAGGCTGTTGACCCTGCTCGGCACCTCCTTTCACGCGCTCAATCCCCTCTCCGGGGCGGTCCGGAAGGCGGTATGCGAGGATTCGGAGTATCTCTGCGACAGGGAAGTCCTCCGAAAAGCCGGAAAGGACGCGCGCCGGGACTATATCCGGATGATCCTCGACATCGTCGAACGGAACCTCTCGGGAGAGACCGCGGGGGACGGACTTCTTTCACCGGCCTCCGAAGCGGGGGAGATACTCATGAACCGCTGCCGCCGGATGCAGACCGAAGGGGATTCCTTCGTGCCCCGCACCCTCTCCGCACCCGCCGCGGCACTCGTCCTGAACCTCGCGCTGTTCTTCCTCGTCGGGATCGAAAACCCGGACAATCTTCGCCTCGATCTCGCCAATCCCGCGCTGGCGGACGCTCTTCTCGATCATTTCGATCTGACGGATCCCCGGGATCTCACCGAAGCGCATCTCTCCGAAATCTGGAGCCTCGAATTCTACCATCCCCGGGCGGAGGACGATGGCGCGGTGGATCCCGTCTACTACTGCATCGTCAACGAGGACGCTCCCGAACGCTCGGACGCCGGACGGCCGTACCCTTATACCGAATCCGGCACGGATCTCTCCGATCTTGCGCTGTTTTCCGATCTCAGGACCGTGATCCTCGAAGGCAGCCGCTGGGAACTTCCCGAAGAAGGGGAGGATGGCCCGGGATACGCCGTGATCCGCCGGAACTAAGCGCGCTTTTTGCCGGTACGGGCGTATGTCCGCTCCGGTTTTTCCTTTTTCACACAAAACTTTCCGTTTTCCTGTTGAAATCATCCGCGATTTATCGTATAATAGAAAAAAGCTGTGTTAATACGGAAGGAGGCGGGGTCATGGCGAAAAGAGAGCGGGGCGGAAGCGGACTTCTCGTGAAGCTGGCGCGTTCCAGCCGCATCCTCACGGGACTGGACCGGTTCACCGTGCGGATCTACGATCTGCTCAAAAACGGATTCTTCGGCTGGATCTTCTCGAACTACCGCGAGGCTCCGCGTTCCCGTCTGTTCTCCGGGATCGGGCAGGGCAAGGCCGCGTCCCATCTCAGAGAACTCCGCTTCGGGATCTGCCGCCGGATGGAGACCAGCCTCATCGTGCGAGCTGTGAGCTACCTCATGCGGGCGCTTCTCGGCTGCCGGCTGAAAGTGTGGGGGACATTCTTCTTCACCTTCGCGGCGTACAGCCTCGCGCAGCTGACCGTGGTCTCCGTCCTGAAAGGAAAATCCCTCGACGCCGTTTTCGGGGAGAACAGCGCATCCTTCGTCTCCTACGCGGCCGCGCTGGCGTCGATCCCCCTGATCTTATCGAAGAAAACTCTCGCCGAAGCGCTGGCAGACTCCGCCGTCGGACGGACCGCGCTGAAAATCGGCGGATTCCGCCCCGAAGATCTGAGGACGGAGGGCGACGGCGGGCACCTCAACGTGGCGTTTCTGCTGGGCATCTTCCTCGGCACGCTGACCTACTGGATCCCCTCCCCCCTGCTTCTTCTCGGACTGGCCGGGATCGCCGCCGCCTGCCTCATTCTGATCAAACCCGAGATCGGGGTGCTGGCCCTCTTCTTCTCCATGCCGTGGCTGCCGACGATGGTCCTCGCCGCTCTTGTGATCTACACCTCTCTCTGCCTCTTCCTCAAACTCTTCCGGAGGAAGCGGATCTTCAGGCTCGAGCCCGTGGACATCATGGCGGGAGCTTTCGCCGTTCTCACCTTCTTCGGGGGCACGGTCTCCCTTTCCTCCGCCTCCCTCAAGCCCGCGCTTCTGATGGTCTGCTTCATGGCCGGGTATTTCCTGACCGTGACCCTGATTACTTCCCGCGAATGGCTGGTCCGGTGCTCGTCCGCCGCCGTGCTCTCCGCGTCCCTGATCGGTCTTTACGGGATCTATCAGTACTTCACCCACAGCGGCTATTCCTCGGACGCGTGGCTCGACAGCGAAATGTTCGGCGGCATCGCGGGACGGGCTGTCGCGACCCTCGAAAACCCGAACATGCTCGGCGAATACCTGATCCTCGTGATCCCCATCGCCGTCTCCATGTTCATCGGGCGCGGGGAAGGCTTCGGGCGGATCCAGTCCGTCTTCTGCATCGGGATCATGGGGGCCTGCCTCCTGCTCACCTGGAGCCGCGGGGCATGGCTCGGACTGATCGCCGCCGCTCTGGTCTTCCTCTTCATGTGGCACCGCCGTTCCGTCTGGCTTGTGCTGGCCGGGATCGCCGCTCTGCCCGCTCTACCCGCCTTCCTGCCCCAGTCCGTGCTCGGACGCTTTGCGAGCATCGGCGACATGGCGGACTCTTCCACCTCCTACCGCGTGTATATATGGCGCGCGTCCGTCGGCATGATCCGGGACAATCTCCTCTCCGGGATCGGGATCGGCGAGGGAGCGTGGTTCCGCCTCTATCCCCGCTACGCCTATCAGGGGATCGAAGCCGCCCCCCATTCCCACAACCTGTATATGCAGATCTGGCTGGAACTCGGGATCGTGGGGATCGCGGTCTTCCTCGTCTTCCTGTTCCTGCTCTTTCAGTCGGCGTTTACCCTGTTCCGCGAGCTCTCGGGCAGCCGTCCCCTCCGCAACCCCGATCTTTCCGCCTCCCTTCTGGAATCCCGTTTGAAGGACCCGGAGGAAGCGGGAAAAGGGGATATGCGCCGGGGGAAGACTCAGCTCAGGATCTCGGCGGCCGGACCTCTCTGCGGGATCGTCGCCGTGCTCGTGCAGGGCATGACGGATTACGCCTGGTACAACTACCGCCTCTTCCTCATGTTCTGGCTCACCGCCGCCCTTGCCGCCTGCTATATCCGAAACGGACGGTCCGAACTTGAAACTCCCTATTTCGAGTCGAGCCCGACCTCGTCCGAGAAAGTCCTGCCCCTCCTCGCGCGAGGGAAAAAGACGAAAAAAGAAAAACGCGCGGAAAACGACGGACAATCCAAGGAGAACGGAAAGAAATGACGAGAAAAAAACTCAGCTTCAACCTGGTGGACGTCCTCATTCTGCTGGTCATCGCCGCGGCCGCGTTCCTTGTGCTCTACGTCTTCGTTCTGAGCGGAAGGGGCGGCGTCGCGGAATCCGCATCGGACCCGGTCGGGATCCGGTACGTCGTCGAGATCGTCAACCTGGACGACCGGTTTGCCGGTTCCGTGAAGGAAGGCCAGGCGGTGTTTGACGGCGTCACCCAGAAGAAGATCGGAGAGGTGGACGACGTGGAGATCGTCCCCTACGAGAAGATCGTGTTCGATTACGACAACGCGAAGGAACGGGTGTCCGAGGCCGAAGGACGGCAAACGATGCGCATCACCGTCACGGCGGACGCCGTTGAGACGGACCGCGCGTTCACCGTAAACGGCACCGTGATCCGCGTCGGGACGCAGTACAGCCTGATGCTTCCCGATTTCTACGGAGTCGGCTTCTGCATCCTTCTGGAGCCCGTTTCCTGAAACCGCCTTGCGATGCTTTCCGGCTTTTTCACAGATTTTCTGGAAAACAGGGAACTTTTTCCTCCGCCCGGACGTCCAATCACCGACCGCTTTTCTGCCTGATTGATCGGAGCCTTCGAGATGCTTATTGATTTTATATACCCGATAGTCGCGACCGTCTGCGCCTTCCTGCTCGCTTATGTGGCGACGCCCGCGGTCCGCGTTCTTGCCTTCAGGATCGGCGCCGTGGACGTGCCTCTGGACGGCAGACGGATCCACAAAAAGCCCATACCCCGGATCGGAGGCGTGGCGATCTATTTCGGATTCACCGTCACCACGATGCTGTTCTGCGATTTCTCCCGGGAGCTCGTCACGATCTGGCTCGGGGGACTTGCCCTTGTGATCATCGGCATCATCGACGACGTCGTCCGCCTGAACGCGTGGCTTAAATTCGCCGTCCAGCTCGCCGTCGCGGGATTTGCCGTCTGGAACGGATGCCTGATCGACCACGTGAGCCTCGGCGGCGGATACGTGTCCCTCGGCGTGTTCAGCATCCCTCTCTCCGTCCTCTGGATCGCGGGACTGACCAACGCCATCAACTTCATCGACGGACTGGACGGACTGGCCTGCGGCGTTTCGGCGATCTCCTCGCTGTCCCTGCTGGTGGTGGTCCTCCTCCACGGGGAGATCGTGAGCACCGTCCTCTGCGCGATCATGCTGGGGGCCTGCCTCGGCTTCCTCCCCTTCAACTCCAATCCCGCCCGGATCTTCATGGGGGACACCGGCGCGCTCTTCCTCGGCTACTCCTTCGCCGTTCTCTCGGTCCACGGGGTATTCAAGCTCCACGCGGTGCTCTCCTTCATCGTTCCCCTCACGATTTTCGCACTCCCGCTCTTCGATATGATCTTCGCCATCGTCCGCCGTCTCTGCGCGGGGAAGAGTCCGTTCTCCGCCGACCGCGGGCATATCCACCACCGTCTGATCGACATGGGATTCACCCAGAAGGAATCCGTCAAGATCCTCTACGCCCTCTGCGCCATCCTCGGCCTCGTGGCGGTGTTCTGCACGGAGACTATGTTCGACGATCAGCGCGTCATCAAATCCGTAGCCATCGCCGGGATCGCGGTCGCCCTGTTCGTCATCAACCTCCTCATCATGAAGAACCCGGAATCCCGCCGTCACTCGGGTCTCACCGAGGACGACATGACGACGGAGGATTACATCCAGGAACTGACTCCCGAGCAGGCGAGAAAGATCGAGATCCACAACGGAGGGGTGCTGAATCCCGCTCCGTCGGACGAAGCCGGAATACAGGACGGAAATGAACAGAAACTACCCAAATCCGGGGACAGTGAAAACCCCGTCCCCGAAAAACCGGATCCGTCAGCTGGCGCGGAGTCTGAAACGGATCGTCACTAATCCCGCGTCCATTCTGACGGTTCTCACGGTCGCCGTGATGGCCGTCCTCCTCGTCTTTGTCGTGACGGACGCCTTCGGGATCCGGGGTGCCATCCTCTCCGTCTTTACGGAAAGCGAACCGGATCCGTCGGCTGAAAACGGAGCGGCGGACTCCCTCCCGCTTCTGACGAAGGAGCCGGAGGAAAACGTGCACAGGATGTACTGGGAGCTGACGGAGGAAAACGCGCTCGACGCAATCGTTCCCTCGCCCTATTACACCCGCGTGATCCGGGTCGCCTACGGCTGGGGAGACCGATTCTCCGCCCGCCGCTGGACCCTCACCGTGGAGGGAGACTGCTGGCGGCTCTCCGATCCCCCGGACGAGATCTTCTGCGACGGAAAGCACATCTACTCCCAGATCGCCGGATATGCCGCCGTGACGGAGGGGACCTCGTGGGAGACCGAGATCGGAGCCGCCGCGATGGAAGATCTGCTCTCCCGGGTCCGCAGCGGGGAGCTTGCATCCGAAATCACCGTCGTGTCGAAGCGGACGATCCGTCTCAGGACCTCGGGCAGCGACCTGATTTCGGGACTCTACGAGATCGACGCGGAAAGCGGACTGATCCTGAACGAGCAGATCCGCTACGGTGACGTCCTGATCCGCTCCATCGCTACCGAATCCTGCGTCGTATCGGAGCCCTATCCCACGGAAGAAGACTATGCGCAAAGGATCGCGGAATTTGCGGAAAAATATCCCGAGCTTGTCCCGGCTTCCTGATCAAACAACGGAGGAACCGCCATGAACGAAGCGGATAAAAAGAAAAAAGGACTCGGCGCGCTGGACGTGATGGTCCTGATCCTGGCCGCCGCCATCATCGGAAGCGTCGTCATGCGCTATCTCAGCAACAAAGGCTCCGACGTCGCGGAGGGCGTTCAGCTCGATCCCTATGTCATCACGTTCTCCATTCAGAACATCCGCGATTCCTCCGCCGAGAACTATCTGGAGAAGGGGACGGTCTTCTATCTGGAAGATACGGATCAGGTGTTCGGCACCCTCCGGGAAGGGACCTCCACAAACGACGCGGAGAAATTCTACGAACTGGATTCCGGCGAGATCGTGCGGGTCAAAACGGAGGCGAACGGGGATCTCTACCGCGTGGACGTCGAAGCGAGTGTGACGGCGGAGGGCAACGTGGACGATCAGGGCCGCTTCCTCCTCGCCGGGAGCAAATATATCGGCCTGAACCGCGAATTCGCCATTTATTCCAAATATGTGTCGTTCAATATTGCCGTCACGGGCATCGACAAAGCTCCGTGAACTCTGAAAGGCATAAAAACCGCTGTCCTTTACCCGGATCTCCCCGGCGAAGGCTCAGCGGTTTTCTTTATTCCGTTCGGCTTCCCGTCAGTTCCCGGACCGCGATCTCCCGCGTCGGCCAGAAAGCGCACAACCGCAGGCGGACGATCTTTGCGATAAATGGCGAGAACGACTTCACAAGAACGGGGAGGGCTCTGCATACGGTCTCGGGCTCGTCGATCAGCAGAGTGACGTGAGGCGTCCACGGCCCCTTTTGCGGCTCCTCCGAAGCGCTGGCATCGTGGAGCGCGGTCAGCATGGCATCCTTCTCCGGCCCGCCGAAAAGGACCTTTCCGGGCGCGAAGATCCCGATGTGGCTGATATGCACGGGGAAAACCGGGAACCGCGCGGCGATCTTCTCCGTCAGGAGAGCCGCCTCACGCTCCTTTTCCGTCGGGAACGACGCCAGACTGATGTGATAGGGAAGCCCGGGCGTCTGGGTCCCCGTGAATCCCGCTTCGCGCAGTTCGTCATACCAGGCCGACATGCGGGCCTGAGATTCTCCGTCAAGTTCCGCCATCAGAGTGAGAAACTGTTCCGCCATGATTTCCTCCTGATTCAGGCCCGCACCGCCCACAGCGTTAGATCCCACATCGGAACGCAGGGGACCCGCCGCAGGTATAGCCGGTGTCCGGGCAGGTATGAATGGACTTCCTCCGTCAGCGCAAGGAGATCTTCCGTCCGGTGATAGAGCGACACCGCGAGATTCGGACGGTCCCTTTCGATCACCTTCCGGCCTCCCCGGAGTGTGCGCAGTTCCGCCCCCTCCACGTCCAGCTTGATGAAGTCGATCCGATCCCCGGGGGCGAGGGAATCGAGGGTCAGTGCCCGGACGGTTTTCGGGGAAGATCTGCGTCCCGCGCCTTCCGTCCCCGATCCGCGGCTTCCGCCCGACAGGAAAGAGATCTCCCCGTCCCCGTCCCACAGCGCGGCGTTCACGGCCTCCGTCCCCGGATGGTCCAGGGCATACAGCCGGAGCTTTTCGAAGGTCTTCGGATCCGGCTCCAGCGCGAGGATCTTTTCGGGATCGAGGGCTGAGCGGATCTCCTCCGCCGTGTCTCCCCGGAACGCGCCTCCGTCGACCGCCGTCCCGATCTTCTGTCCGCCGAGCAGGGAAGCGCAGGACGCGGCAAAGGTCTCCGTGTCGGAGAGGAAGGAAAGCCTTCCCGTCAGCCGGAATGCGACGGCGGCGTCAAAGAGCGCGGCGGACCGTTCTTCCCGGAACAGGGACCGGACTTCTCCGATCCTCTCTTTGTTCCGGTCGTAATACGCGCCGTCGAAGAGATCTCCTCCGAACAGCGGGACTTCGGGGATGAGGAGGGTATGCCGCGCGTCCAGTTCCCGGATCCGCTCCATGACTTCGGGCCGGTTCGTGCCGAAGGCGAGCAGGATCACCATGTCGTCCCCGAATTCCGCCCGGACCTCCTCATAGCTCCGAACCTGGAACCCCCGGAACGTCCGGTTCCGCACAAATCCGTCGGAGGCGAAGACTGCCCGGACCGGGATCCCAAATCCGGCGAGAATGTCGAGGATCTTGTCCGCTCCGTTCCCCGTGCCGTAGAGGACGATGGGACGCGTCTCCCCTTTCAATCCGTCCCAGAAGCATTCCGTCATGTCAGTCTTCGAGTTTCAGAAAGCGCACGGCGTTGTTCCAGAGGATATCCTCCCGCTGGGCGTCCGTCAGATTCAGCCGGAAGAAGCGTTCGAGCTCCTCGCGGGTGTTCACCACCGGATAGTCCGTTCCGAACATGACGTTTTCGACTCCGAGCTGAGAGATGATCTCATCCGCCCGCTCCGGCGTCATGGCCCACAGCGCGCTCGACGTATCGTAGAAGACGTTTTCCCGCCCCGCCAGCAGGGGAACGGAGGTGTCCCACGCCTTATACCCCCCGAGATGCGCCGCCACGACCGTGAGACGCGGGAACATGCCGAGCACCCTTACCAGCTTGTCCGCTGAGGAAAACTGATACTCGAGCCGGTTGTCGCCCATGTGGAGGTAGAGGGGCATGTCCTCCGCCTCGAGGATCTCATACAGCGGGAGCAGGCGCGGATCGTCGATGTTGACCCCCTGAATGTCCGGGTGGATCTTCACGCCGCGCAGTCCCAGCCCCTTCGCCCGCATGATCTCTCCTTCGAAATCGGGGTAATCCTGATGCATCCCCGCGTACCCCACCGTGCGGAATCCCCGCGAACGGGAGTACTCCGCGAGGGCTGCGATGGAATCGTTGACCTTCGGCACCTGATGGGCGTTCGTGGCCACCGAAAACAGCAGATATCCGCCGACGCCGTTCTCCTCCGCCTGGGATTCGAGGTGGGCGTAGGTCCCCTTGCCCCGGACTTCGAACTGATAGAAATTCCCGAGGTTGAAGCAGGCCTTGTCCGCGATCTTCTCAGGGTAGGTGTGCGTGTGAACGTCAAATACTTTGAACATGAAAAACCGTCCTTGATTTTTGGGCTGGATTGTGATATGATATGGGAAAGTACGAGGGAAGGAGGAGTATGGAAGAATGAGCTGTCTTTTCTGCCGGATCATTGCGGGCGAGATCCCCTCGACGAAAGTCTATGAGGACGACGACATGCTGGCATTCCGGGATATCAATCCCGTCGCGCCGGTCCACGTCATCGTGATCCCGAAGAAGCACATCGCGTCGATGGACGAAATCACGCCCGAAAACAGCGGAGCCGTGGCGAAGATATTCGAGAAGATCCCCGAGATCGCAAAGCTCGGCGGATGCGGCGACGGATACCGGGTCATATCCAACTGCGGACCCGACGGCGGTCAGAGCGTGCCGCACCTGCATTTTCACATCCTCGGCGGCATGGCGCTCCCGTGGCCTGTGTTCACAAAGGAATGATCGGATCCCACGCAAAAAGAGAGGCGCGAACCTCTCTTTTTTCCTGCTTCATTTCGGAAGGAGGGGGAGAAGAGATCCGCCTTTCGCATCCCCGGTCTCCCCGGAACCGCGGGATCGGCTGTCAGGAGACGAATTCCGCGTAGATGGCGCGCATGGCTTTCTCAAAATCGCCTTCGTCGACGCCGATGATGATATTCAGCTCGGAGGAGCCCTGATCGATCATGCGGATGTTTATCCCCGCGTCCGCGACGGCCTTGAACACGCGCACCGCCGTCCCCTTGGACTTGATCATGCCGCGCCCCACCACCGCGATGAGGGCGAGGCCTTCTTCCACGGAGATGGCGTCCGGCTCCACGGCGTTGCAGATCCGGTTGATGATCCGCTCGCGGCACTCCGAGATCTCGGAACGGTTGAGCACCACGCTCATGGTGTCGATGCCGGAGGGAAGATGCTCGAAGGAGATCCCCTCGTGTTCGATGGCTTCGAGGACTTTCCGCCCGAATCCGCGCTCCGCGTTCATCATGGCCTTCTCGATGGTGATGACGCAGAAGCCCTTCTTCCCGGCGATCCCCGTGATGATGTTGTTGGAATCGTAGCTGTCCGTATGGGAGAGGATGATGGTCCCGGGGTCGTCCGGCGCGTTCGTGTTGCGGATGTTGATCGGGATCCCGGCGAAGCGGACGGGGAAGATCGCGTCCTCGTGGAGCACCGTCGCGCCCATATAGGAGAGCTCGCGCAGTTCCCGGTAGGTGATGAAGGAGATCCCCTGCGGGTGGTCGACGATCCGGGGATCCGCCATGAGGAAGCCGCTGACGTCGGTCCAGTTCTCGTACAGATCCGCCTCCGCCGCTCTCGCCACGATGGAGCCGGTCACGTCGCTGCCCCCGCGGGAGAAGGTGCGGATCGTCCCGTTCGGCATGGATCCGTAGAACCCGGGGATCACGCCGTTGTCGTGCTTTTTCAGTTCTTCGGAGAGGAGGGTGTTCGTCGTCTCGGAGTCGAAGGTGCCGTCGTCGAAGAATTTCACGAACCGGGCGGGATCTATGAAATCGTAGTGCAGATAATCCGCCAGAACAAGCCCGTTGAGATATTCGCCGCGGCTGGCAGCATAGTCCCGCCCGGCGGAATGGGCGATGGCCCACTTGATATGCGTGTATTCCTCCGTCAGGTCGAGGCTGAGGCCCAGCCCGCGGATGATATCGTTGTACCGTTCCTCGATCCTGCCGAAGATCTCCGTGAGATCGCCTCCGGCCGAGGAAACATTGTAGCACTCATAGAGCAGGTCCGTGACCTTGGTGTCGCCGGAGAACCGCTTGCCGGGGGCGGAGGGAACCACAAAAAGGCGCGTCGGATCGGAGCGGATGATCGCGCCAACTTTTTTTACATGCTCGGCGTCGGCCAGAGAACTGCCGCCGAATTTCACAACCTTGATATGAAACGAATGAATATTCACTGCCATTGACCTCTGAACTTCTGATCCTGCAATCCGGGGGAGGCGGAAAATCCGTCCCTTATACATTATAGTTTTGAAGGGGCTTTTTGTCAATAGAAAGGTCAGCGTCTTTCTGTACAAACTTCTTGACAGAATAGCCCCCTTCCTGTATAATAAGATAAAAATGCCCTTCGAAACGGGGAAAGTGCGATGCCGATGAATAAAAATAAAACGATTTTCTCCGAAGCGGACATACTCCTGCCCGCTTTTTCCGCCGATCCCGACGCGATGAAAAGATGGGCCGTCATTGCCTGCGATCAGTTCACCTCCCAGCCGGAATACTGGGAATCCTGCACCTCGGTCATCGGATCCCGTCCCTCCGCCCTCGGACTCATCATGCCGGAAGCCTGGCTTGGCACGGACCGGGAGAAGGAGCACGCGGACCGGATCCGGGAAAACATGGCCGCCTTCAACCCTGTCGGTATGCGTCCGGTCCGGGGATTCATCCGGCTGGAGCGCACGCTTCCGGACGGCTCCGTGCGGCGGGGCATCGTCGGAAAGATCGACCTCGACGCCTACGATTATTCCCCCGGCTCCTCATCCCCCGTCCGCGCCACCGAAAAAACCGTCCTCGAGCGGATCCCCCCGAGAATGCGGGTCCGGGCCGAAGCGGCTGTGGAACTTCCCCACATCCTCATTCTGGCCGACGACCGGACGGGACTCTTCGATTTCGCCTCCGCGCTCCCCGGATCCGTCGCCTACGATTTCGAACTCATGCAGGGAGGGGGGAGTCTCCGCGGATGGAGGATCGAAGGATACGAGGCGCACCGCCTGACGGAGAAGATCGCGGAATACGAAAGCTCCCGCCCCGGCATGGTCTACGCGATGGGGGACGGAAACCACTCCCTCGCCGCCGCCAAAGCCCACTGGGAGAACGTGAAGCGCGAGACCGGGGATCCCTTCCACCCCGCCCGGTATGCCCTCTGCGAGATCACGCCCCTCGGAGACGCTTCCCTCCGCTTCGAACCGATCTACCGGCTCCTCAAAAACTGCGATCCCGACGATTTCTTTGCCGCCCTCGCTTCTGCCGCAGTCCCCGCCGACGGGAGCGGTCAGACCTTCGAAGCCGTCTCCCGGGAAAGACGCGGGACCTTCCGCTTCGTCTCTCCCACGCACGCGCTCACGGTCGGATCTTTACAGGACTTCCTCGACGCCTACGTGAAAGCCACCCCCGGCGCCGTCTGCGATTATATCCACGGAGAGAGCACCTTACGCAGGCTGGCGGAAAAGGAGAACACCGTGGGATTCCTCTTCCCGGGGCTCGACAAGGACGAACTCTTCCCTTATGTCGAAAAATACGGCACGCTCCCCCGCAAGACCTTCTCGATGGGAGAGGCCGAGAGCAAAC
>CACZNC010000012.1 GCA_902782445.1 uncultured Ruminococcus sp. | reverse complement strand
ACGGTGAAGACCCAGAAGGGCAAGGCCACGGCGACCACCGTCAGCAACACGACGAATTCCAACGGCTACTCCCTGAACGCTTCCACCGGCGTCGCCACCTACACCCTCAAGGACATCAAGTCCGACTACACCTTCACCGCGACCTTCAAGGCCGTCGAGAAGAAGGAAGACGCGAAGATCGAAAAAGAGTGGGTCAATCCCTTCGAAGACGTGGCGACCTACGCCGGTTACTACGAGGCCGTGAAGTACGTCAACCAGAAGGGCCTGATGAACGGTCTGACCTCCAACTCCTTCGGCTCCAACCGGACCATGACCCGCGCCCAGTTCGTGACGACCCTCGGCAGAATGTACCTCGGCTCCATCTTCGAAACCACCGCCCAGAAGGACAACGCGATGATCCAGCAGTACGGCACGAACTCCAAGTTCGCCGACGTGAGCTACAACGACGCCTCCATCAGCTACGCGGTCCCCTACATCACCTGGGCTGAGCAGGAAGGTCTGATCCAGGGCTACGGCAACGGCAAATTCGGCCCGCAGGACACCATCACGCACCAGCAGATGTACATCATCATGTACCGCTACGCGCAGAATCTGGCCCGGAAGAACATCAGCGTCTCCTCGGTCAGCCTGCTCGCCACCGACGCGAACAAGCTCGGCGAAGGCTGGCTTGCCGCCGCGAAGGAGGGCGCAGTCGCCGCCGCGAAGTACGCGCAGCAGCAGAACTTCCTCGTCTCCACCATGACGATCGACCCGAACGGCAACGCTCTCCGCTACGAGCTGGCGACCCTCATCATGCTCTTCTCGAAGAACGTCCTCGGATGGGAATGATGGAAGAAGAGTTCACGACGATCCAGTGACAATTCAGCTCCCGCATCGACTCTGTCCGGTGCGGGAGTTTTTTCAGGGCAGAAATGAACGGAGGTTTTATGTTCCCTTATCAAAATCCATCCCTTCCCCCGGAAGAGCGGGCGAAGGATCTGCTCTCCCGCATGACGGTGCGCGAAAAGGTCGGGCAGATCAATCAGCGGCTCCACGGGTTCGACAGTTACGAGCGGGTGAAGGACGAAAAAACCGGCGGGGAGACCGTCCGGCTTTCCGACGAATTCGTCCGCGAGGTCGAACGCTGGGGCGGGCTCGGGCTCCTCTACGGGCTTTACCGGGCGGATCCCTGGTCTCAGAAGGATTTCACGAACGGGCTTGCGGGCGAAGCGGCTCCCCGGATCTACAACGAGGTCCAGCGGTTCGTGATCTCCCGTTCCCGCTTCGGGATCCCGGTCCTGCTCTCGGAGGAAAGTCCCCACGGGCATCAGGCTCTCGACGGCTATCTGCTCCCCGTGAATCTGGCGATGGGGTGCGCCTTCGATCCGGCCCTCGCGGAATCCGCGTTCCGGGTAGTGGGGCGGCAGATGAAGGCTCTCCACGCCGATCTGGCCCTCGCCTCGATGCTCGACATGCTCCGGGATCCGCGCTGGGGACGGAGCGAGGAATGCTATTCGGAGGATCCGCTTCTCGCCTCCCGCATGGCCGCCGCCGCGATCCGGGGTCTCCGTTTTTCGGGAATGGACGCGGTCGCCAAGCACTGTGCCGCTCAGGGCGAGACCACGGGCGGAGTGAACGCCAGCGCGGCGAGGATCGGGGAACGGGAACTGCGGGAGATCCACCTTCCCCCGGTCGAATCCGCGGCAAAGGCGGGCGCGCGGGCTGTGATGGCGGCCTACAACGAGATCGACGGCGTCCCCTGCCACGGGAATTCCTGGCTGCTCGGGGACGTGCTGCGGGGCGAATTCGGCTTCTCCGGCTTCGTCATGGCGGACGGGGTAGCGATCGACCGGCTGGACCTCGTCTCTTCGCCGGACTACGCTTCCCGGGGAGCCGCCGCTCTGAACGCGGGAGTGGACGTCAGCCTCTGGGACCGGGGGTTCACGGCTCTGGAAGAAGCCCTCGAACGGGGTCTGATCTCGGAAGAACGCCTCGACGAAGCGGTCCTCCGGGTGCTGACGCTGAAATTCGAGCGGGGGCTGTTCGAGCATCCCTACATGGAGGAGGGGGCCCCCGATCTGCCCTCGATGGAGAAGGATCCCGAGACGGTTTCCCTCGCCCGGGAGTCGGAAGTCCTGCTCAAGAACGAGGGCGGGGTCCTTCCCTTCTCCGATTCGGTCAGATCCGTCGCGGTGATCGGGCCCTTCGCCTCGGACGTCTACGCCCAGCTGGGGGACTACACGCCTCCCCAGAGACCGGGCGCCTGCGTCAGCTATCTCGAAGGGATCCGGGCGGCTGCTGCAAGGCGGAATGATCCCCCGGAAATCCGGGCGTACACCGGTCCCGTTCCGGCGGATCCCGAAGCCCGGGCCGCCTGCATCCGGGAAGCCGCCGCCCTTGCCGGGGAATGCGACGCGGTTGTGACGGTGATCGGCGGGTCCTCCTCCCGGTTCGAAAATCTGGTCTTCGACGACAACGGCGCGGTGAAAAGCCTGCCCTCGGCGGATTCCTCCAAATACCTGCGCCTCACGGACTGCGGCGAGGGCGTCGACACGGCCGAAATCGAGCTTCCCGGCTGGCAGAGGGACCTGCTTGCGGCGATCCGGAACGCGGCCGGGGAAAAACCCGTGGTGGGGCTGCTCAACGCCGGACGTCCCTACGCCTCCGATTCCTTCGCTCCCCTCTGCGACGCTGTCCTCTGCGCGTTCTACGGCGGTCCGGCGGCGGGACTTGCGGCGGGGGAGATCCTCTTCGGCGAAGTCTGTCCCTCCGGGCGGCTGTCGGTGAGCTTCCCGCGGCGGACGGGGGAGATCCCGGCCTGTTACAACAGGAGGGCGTCCTACGATCCGCGGTACTCCGATCTGCCCGGCGAGCCGGATTATCCCTTCGGCTTCGGCCTGAGCTACGCCTGCTTCCGTCCCTGCGGCGGGGAAAACGGGATCGGCGGAACGGGCGTCACGCTGCAATCGGGCGGGGAGGCGATCCCCCTCTGCACCCTCCGCCGCGGCGTCAGACCCGAGGAAATCCCGGAAATCCCCGCCGAAAAGCTCGGGAAGGACGGTCTGACCCTCTCCTTCCGGCTGAAAAACGTGGGGGAAGTCATGGGAACCGCCGTCCCGATGCTCTTTGTCCGGCATCACAGCGGCACCGCGATCCCAAGGGTCCGTCAGCTCGGCGACTTCGCCCGGGTCCCCTTCGAGGCCGGCGAGGAGCGCGAGATCACCTTGCATCTCACCCCCGCAGTCCTCTTGACGCTGACGCGTGACATGAAGCGGGAGATCGAGCCCGGCCTGAAAGAACTCCTGCTCTGGGAAGGCGACCGGTTCCTGCTCCGCCTTGCGGTGAAGGTGACGAAATAAGCGAAAAGAAGAAAAACCCGTCTGGAATTATCCGGGCGGGATTTTTTATTCTATCCCTTCACGAAGGGAAAAAGGTATGAAACGCTACGCGTTTCGGATTTAATGTCCCTACGCGGGACAGGCGCCGGGAGGGACCATCTCAGGCCGAAGGCCCCTCCCGAGGGTCCCTTGGCCGTATGGCATAAACCGTACCGCTCGTATTGGAATCGAAATTCGACTGTTCATCTAACGTCCTCGCGCGATCTTTGTTCGTGCAGTTTAACCCGTGCACGGAACAAGTTCCGTGGGCTCCGCCAGCGTTTCAGGCGCGCATTGGGCACAGGACGCGCAGATGGGAAGCTGAAACCGTCTCTTCTTCCTCGCGCACGGTTCAAGATTCAGACAGACATGCAGACAGAACTGCGCGATCGAAAATCGGTTTGGGCGAAACATGATGTCGGGGCGGGCAGACGAATATTCCACGTGAAACAACCGGCAGAAAACCTGCACATTGTCCCCCTTCCATGCGCGACTGGATCCCTGCATGTTTCAGCTTTCCGAACAGAGACCGCGCGGGGGTGGCCCCATGTTCCGGCTCGTCCGATCTGCAATGGGCAAAAGCGCGCGGGGATGCGGAGTCGGTTTTCGATGCGGAACAACGCGTCCGACGCCGACTCCTTTTCCATCCCATCAATCCGTCATTCCCCGCCGACACGAAATTGTGAACCGCTGACCCTTATTTCACAAACGGCACGACGCCTTCGACGGCCTTTTTTGGGCAGATCCGCACGTCGCCGTTGTCGGTGTCGATCAGGACGTACCGGTCGTTGCCCATGCCGAGTTCCTTCATATACGAAAGCTGGCGGTAGCCGTGGCGGGTGGCGATCCGCTCGATGAGGTCGTGATGGTCCTTCTCCGTCATGGCCTGCACCAGGTCCACGCACGCCTGATCGACGGCGAGGATATCGACGGAGGCGAGGATCCCCACGTTCGGCGTGACCACCGGAGCCGCCCCGACGCCCTCGCAGTCGCAGGAGACGGACATGTTCCGCATGACGTTGATATAGGTGATCTTCTTCCCGAACCAGTCGACCGTGGCTTTCGCGCTCTCGGTCATTTTTTCCATGAACTCTTCTTCGTTCACGCCCCACATGTTGCCGGCCTTCTGATGGATCATCTTCTTGCCGATCTTGCCGTCCGCGCAGCCGATGCCGATGTTCTTGTTGCTGCCGCCGAATCCGCCCATCGTGTGGCCCTTGAAGTGGGTGAGGACGAGGAGGGAGTCGTAGTCCGTGAGGGTCTTGCCGACGCTGATCTCGTCGAACCATTTTCCGCCCTTCACCGGGAGCGCGGCCGTTCCCTCGGCGTCCATGATATCGACGGGACAGAAGTTCCAGCCGTTGATCTCGAGGGTCTTCCTGTGCTGTTCGGTGGTCTGGCGGTCGCCGTCGTAGAAGGTGTTGGTCTCGACGATGGCCGCGTCCGGGATGTTCTTTTCGAGGAATGCTTTCACCCACGCGGGCGGGATGATGTTCGGTCCGTGGGGCTCGCCGGTGTGGAGCTTGACGGCGGTCTTCCCTGAGATATTGCCGTTCACGCGGGCGTACATCCTGCCGATCCCCTCGGGGGACAGGTCGCGGGTGAAATAGACGATGGATTCGTTCCCGGTCCGCTCTTCGTAGGGCACGTACCGGTTCCCGCCGCTTCCGGGCGTCGCTTTTCTGATGATCATGCCGAATCTCCTCTTCGTGAGAAATTCTTTCGGTTTCGTACCGATTTTACGATCTTATTATAACAGAGAACTGTGAATAAAGAAACACTTTCCCGCGGGTCCGGGAGATTTTTTCCGGGGAAATCCTCCCGCCCGAGAAAAACCGCGCCTCCCGGGGTGAGCCGGGAAACGCGGTCCGGTTGATTTGCTGTCTTTATCTACTCTTGCTCAAAAACTAACTATATGGGTTTCGTTTGCAAGATGTAGAAGGCGAACAGCTACGCTGTGAGCTCGCGTGCGATAACTCTGATAAGGTTGGATGGCTAAATTGGTGTGGAAAGATTTCAACTGCACGTTATTGGTGTAACTTATTCCTATCCAATTCGGAAGTTCTTGCCAGGCTTCTTTCAAGAAGCCGCGTCTTCCCTTTTTTGATTTACTTTGCGACGTTTTCGCAGAAGGCCCGGATGGCGGAGGCGACCTCGTGACGGAGCGCCGGGACTGCGGGATTCAGATCCCCGTCCGTGTCGGTGAGGATGCCGTTCTCGAGGGACCAGAACACCGGGAGCTTCGCGTAGTCGGCGATCTCGAAGACGTCGTTGTAGCTGAGATAGTTCGTGTTCTCGTCGATGTCGTCGGAATATCCCTTGAAGCCGGCGTAGCGGTGCAGGATCGCGGCCAGCTGTTCCCGGGTGACGAGATCGTCCGGTCCGAATTTTCCGCTCGGGTAGCCCTTGACGATGCCGTTTTCGGCCGCCCACTCGATGGCGTCGGAGTACCAGAGGCCCTCTTCGACGTCGGAGAAGGTGCCGCGGAACGGAGCAGCGGGCTCGCCTTCCACCCGGTAGAGGATGGTGACGACTTCGGCGCGTCTGAGATTCTTGTCCGGCGCGAATTCCGTTTCGGAGAAACCGTTCATGATGCCGTTCTCCCAGACGTATTCCACGTCGGAGCGGTACGGGTCGGCGGGAAGGACGTCCTCGAAGGGGAAGGCTTCCTTTTCCGGCACGGCGGGTTCCGCTGCGGCTTCGGGTTCCTTCGTTTCCTTTGCGTCCTTCGCGCTTTCCGCTTCCTGCTTCTTAACCGGCAGGAGGTAGCTTCTCACGTCGCGCAGGAACTGGGAGGGCACTTCGGGAGAGGTGGTGAAGATGTTCTGGGGACCGATGGCGGGGATGGGTTCTTCCTTCGCTTCGGTGTAGGTCTCGCCGTTCGGACCCGTGACCGTGGCGGTATAGACCACCCGGCCGTCCTGATTCTCGCCGGCGGGCCTGTACGCCGATTCGTCGATCACGGTCTCGCAGGGGATCTCCACCGTGGAGCCGTCGTCTTCGAAGGTGAAGACCGCCACCGCGGAGTTGTACTTCGCGCTCCAGTAGAACACCGGCGCGGAGGACACGGTCCTGTGTCCCACGATCACCGTACCGATCACGGTGCCCGCGCCGCCGTTTGCCTCGGAATCGCTCACGGAGACATTGCCGTAGAATTCGCCGTCCTTCACCGTGAAGGTCACCTCGGCGAGAGTCCTGCCCACGGTGATCGCGTCTCTGCTGACATACCCGAAGGTGACGGTGCGGTTCTCTTCGTCGACACGGACGGATCCGTACTGGGTGAAGGTCTTGACGCCGCTGAATGCAAGGGTTTCGTCGTATTCCACCGTGCGGAGGCCGTTGTGGGTGTCCTCGTCGGCGGTGACGACCACGGTGCGGACAGCGTTTCCGCCGGTGGGTGCCGCCTCTTCCGCGGGTTCTCCGGGCTCGGTCTCATCGGAAGTACGCGGAGGGATCTCTGCGGAAACGGCGTTCAGTCCGCCGGTCGGAGCGGGGGTGTTCGCGGAGAAGGACTGCATCTGAACGGTCCCGATCACGCGGGCATTCTCCAGATAGTCCGCGGCGTCCATACCCTCGAGACGGGCGATCCCCTGCTTCACAATGTCCACGGGGGACTTCGGGGCGGAGCGGAGAGAGGGAGAAGCGGATTTCAGGGCGAACTTCTTCGCGAAGCTCCCGGCTTCCGGCTCCTGCTCTTCCCCGGGCTTTTCGGGCTCGGAGAGATCGGCGGTCAGAAGGAACGCGGGCCACACGCCTTTTCCGACATTGCCGAAGGGGGTCGCGTAGAATCCGGGGTAATACTCTTCCGCTTCCTCGTCATACTCGAATTCGGGCTCGTAAATCAGCGCGTAGAATACGCTGGTGTCGGCTTCGCTGTCGTAATGGGAGAGGTAGAGGCATCCGTCGTCGCCGAGGATCATGGAGTTGCCCATCGGCTCGTCGTCGTCCAGCGGGGCGCAGGTAAATTCCAGATCGGTGCCGTACAGCTCGATGTCCAGAGTTCCGTTTTCAACGTCGACATACATGCCCCAGACAGCCCCGGCGTCGTCGAGGACGTAGAAGACATCACATCCCGTTTCCTTTTCAAAACCTGCCCATGCGACTGCGACAAACGAGGAGGCTCCGGTCCACACGCTCAGATAGTCTCCCAGGCCCCAGCCGTTGGTGAAGGTATTGTCCATGATATCTTCGCTGAGAAGGAAATACCCTCCGTAGATGCCGACCGCTGCTCTCGCGTCGTTTTCACGGTTGTACGCGTATGCGAACTCGATATCCTCCATCGGCGCGCCGAATGCGCTGGGACCGTCGGAGGTCTCGATCGTGGTCCAGTCCGCGCTGTCCACTTCGTGCAGAATGCCTTGCCAGTCCTGCAGATACAGGTGCTGGTCGCCCATGCTGTTGAAGGCGGCGGCGGTGAATTCCGCGTCGAGGGGCTTGTACTTCGACCAGGTCTTCTCCCGTGCGGGATCCCAGCTGAACAGGAGCGGATTGCCTTCCTCGTCCTGAAGGGCGCCGAAGAGCGGGAACGCGTCGACTTTGACCTTGCAGGTGACGGAAGTCTCAGGATAAAGCCCGTTCACGGAGGTGGCGGTGATAACGGTTTCGCCCTTGCCGACCGCGGTCACGATGCCGTTTTCGTCAACTGCGGCGACCTTCTCGTCAGCGGAAGTCCACTTCACCTCGTCCGGTCTGCCCCAGGGTTCCGCGGTCACGGTAAGAGCGGCGGAGGTATAGACGAGGAGGTTCAGTTCCTCGCTGCTGATCGTGAGCGCGTAGTCGTCGCCCAGATCCTCGCCGGTGAGGTTCAGCTTGCGGCTGAGGGTGTTCCCGGCGTAGTCGGTGACTTCGATGAGGAGGCGGGAATAGTCGATTTTTTCATCCTCTCCGGCCAGGGACACTTCGTACTCGTATTCGCTGCCGGGAGCCTTCCCGTACTCGGAGCCGGAGTCGCCGATCAGATTGTCTTTCCAGTCTCCGACGTACATGCCCGCGATATACTGATTGTCCTTCACGGCAAAGGTCAGGACCGGATTGCCCTCGTCGTCCTTCGTAACGGCGGGTTCCTTCGTAAAGACGGGGGCGGTGTTGTCGACGGTCAGCGGGAGTTCCATGACCGCGCCTTTCCCGAGGGCGTCCCAGTCAATGGAGTCCCCGTTCCCGTAATATTCGGGAGCGAGAACCAGCTTCAGAACGAAGGTGTCCCCTTCTTCTAAGGAGCTGAGGTCGGGGGAGACGGCGATCTTCTTGACCGTATCCATCCATTCCAGGCTGGAATCCGAGTAATACGCGCCGGTATCGCCGTCGATGAATTTCTCATAGAGGACATTGCCCTCGGCGTCGGTCACGGTGAAGAGTCCGGCGGAGGAATTGCGGATCTGCGTGTACCGGACGAAGGCGATCCGCGCGTTCTCCGTATTGACGGCGTTCCGCTCGGGAGAGTAACAGAAGTCGTGGGATAATACGTCGAAATCGTAAGCCGCTCCCCACGGGTTTCCGCCCAGGAAGTACGAATCGGTGCTGCCTTCCTGCTTCATGAAGAAACCGCCGACCATTTCGCCCTCGAGGGGTTCATACATATATGGGAGACGGGTCTCGATCCGGTAATCGTTCTCCAGACAGTTGTTCTTGTCGAACATGGAGGGTTCGGACCAGCTGCCGTAGTAGCCGAGGACCGGAATGGAGTGCTCCACGCCCAGCGCGCCGTCTTCGGAATCCGATTCGGTCACGAACAGATAGCCTTCCAGGTATACGCCGCAGCCGCCGCAATAGAAATCGAAATATGCGAGGTCTTCGGGATCCGGCGTGATCGACGCGGTCACGGTGATCTCTCCGCCGGCGGGCACCGATACGGTCCCTTCGTCCGCCAGCAGAAGGATCTGATAGGCGTCGTCGGTATCCACGGCCCCGTTTCCGTTCAGGTCCGCCATGTCGAAGTTGCTGATATCCGCTTCTTCGGCGTTCCCGACGACGTAATCGAGGATGATCTGCATATCCGCCGGGGTGAGCAGGCCGTCGCCGTTGAAGTCATAGCTTGCGCTGTCGCCGGGCTCGAACTCTTTCCCGTCGACCGTCCATGCGATATCCGCATACAGCGGGTAAGTCGTCAGATCCTTATAGAATTCTTCGCCGTCGCTCCAGACATCCTGGGTGAAGAATTCGCCGTCGAAGGAGTACGAGACTTCCTCGTCGCTCATATTGTGGACGGTGAAAGTCACCTCGTACACGCCGTTCCGGTCCGGATCGTCGCCGAGCTCGGCCTTGATCTTGCCGTCGGCGGCGGAGGGGGTGGCGGAAGAGTCCATCATGAGGAAGGACTTCGCGTTCATGGCGTTTTCGACGTTAACCAGTCCCGCGCCCTGTCTCAGAACGGGATAAAAATACTCGATCCCGTAGTATTCGTTTTCCTCGAGGAGCGGAACCGCTGTGGACATGAACAGGCTCTGGATCAGCTGACGCTGGGTGAGTCCGGTCTTTTCCACGAGGCCGTTCTCGCGGATGTACTGGGCGAACACCGCCGTCAGCCCCGCCACCTGGGGAGCCGCCATCGACGTGCCGCTCAGCCGTTCGTATTTGTCGGTGCCGCCGATGGGCTTGCCCTTGTCGTTCAGGGCCGAGCCGAAGACGGAGTAGATGCTGCCGCCGGGGGCCGTGATCTCCGGTTTCAGGGAGAGATCGCCGGGGACGCCCCAGGAGGAGAAGCTGCTCATCTGCTGTCCGTCGGTGGCCTCATAGTTGATACCGACGTCCGCCGAGACTGTGAGCTCGCCGACATAGTAGGTGACGCCCTTCCCGGTGGTATGTTCCTCGCCGGCGGCCTTCATCATGGCGGCGTCGGCCTGCGTGACGGAGACCGCGGGGACACCTCCCTCATAACCGGTGAGGTTCATCATGATGGTCCCGTCCTGATTGTTGCCGATGATGACGGCAGAGGCCCCCTGAGCCGCAGCGGCGTTTGCTTTCTCGGTAAAGGAAGAGGCGCCGCGGTTGCACATCGCGATCTTGCCGGAGAAGGAGATCTCCTCCGCGACTTCGGCAAAGAAATCCCGGTCCTGAACTTCCTCTTCTTCGACGATGGGCTCGCCGTCCTCGTCGAATTTGCCCGTTTCGACTTCGATCGTTTTCGTCGAAACGCCGGTGTTGTCGAGGTAGACATAGGAAAGGGTCTGACCGCCGAGGACGGACGCGAGGGGGGGATTCCCGTAGTCATTGCTCTCGGAGAAGAACACCATTTCCCCGTCCACGCTCAGATATTCTCCGGTGAATCCGGTATTGTCGACGGAGGCCACGGACAGGGTGTTCGCGTAGGTTCCGGGGGAGCCGACGGTGGCGTATCCCACGTCGCTGCCGTACAGATAGCCCGCGCCGTACAGGGAGCCGAGGACGGCTTCGTCGCCCCAGGAACCGCTGTTGCCCGCCGAACCGGCCCAGACCACATTGCTCTCGGCGAGTCTGTCGAGGGTGGCGGCATATTCGTCGTTCGAGGCGTAGCCGGTGGCGGAGGAACCGAGGGAAAGGTTGACCACGTCCGCGCCGAGGATGAGGGCGTCTTCCACCGCGGCCATATAGTCGGAGTCGTATGCGCCGCCGCCCTGACCGAAGACCTTCATGACGAGGATCTGCGCGTCGGGAGCTTCGCCCTGGGTCCGGACGGCTTCGAGGGCGTTTACAAAACCGCCGTTCCCGTCCGGGACGTATTTGTTGGCGGCCGCGATGCCCGCGACATGGGAGCCGTGTTCGCCCTCCCTGTCGCCGGTGTGGGTGACTTCCATGTTCCCGTCGACATAGTTGACGGCGAAGGGGATCTTGGAGGTCCGGTAGGCCAGCGCCGGGTCGGTCTTTTCGAGACGGGAGGCGTTGAGGCTGTCCCACGCTGCCGTCACTTCGTCCGCGGTGAGAAGATCCACGGTCTTCCCGCTCTCTTCGATCCTGCCGAGGGCGTAGTCGAAGGCGGCGGAGTCGAAGGACTGATGGCCGAGGTCGATGCCGGTGTCGATGACGGCGACGATGCTGCCGGCTCCGGTGTAGTCGGAAGCCCACGCGGCCGGAGCGCCGACCATCGGGTTCGCCGTCGACATGAAGGGCGAATCGGCCTCGCGCTGATAGACGGCGGGGAGATAACGGGTCTCGATCACGACGTCCTTCACGCCGGGCATGGTTTTGATCCTGCCGATCTTGCCGTACTCCACGTTCGCGGAGACGAGGTTCGCGGCGAAGGTGAGGTTCCAGACGACGTCGAGCTTTCTGCCGCCGAGGATGTTTTTCGAGATTTTTTCGGTCAGGTCGTTCTGGACCTTTTTCAGGTTTTCGCGGTAGCGGACGGCCGCGCTGTTTCCGGTGAGATCTTCCGCGTCGTACCCTTTGTCGAGGGTGGACGCGCCGTCGAGGATCACGGAGACGCGGACGACGTCGCTGTTGTTGTACGCGGGTTTGGCAGCGGGCAGATCCCCCGCTTTCCTGGCGTCGCGGCGGTTGGCGGACCGGTCTTTCAAATCAAGCGCCGTCCCGGCCTGGATCGCCTGTTTCGGTTCGATGATCCGCGGTTCCTTCGCGGACGCGCCCGCCGGGTACAGTCCCGCCAGCATCGCGCCGCTGAGAAGAGCCGCCAGAATCCGCCTGAGCCCCTTGTTCTTCGTCATATAAAAACTCCTTTCGTCCCCCGTCGGCACAGACTTCGGAGGACACTCAAAATGAGGGATTCCCCGCCGCAGCAGCAGGGGGAAACACGATCAAGGTTAAAGCATATTATAGCACAATTTCCGGAAAAAAGCAAGAACGGAATCGGACGCCTCGCCGGAGCGGAAGATTTTTCTCCGATCCGCCCGTTCGGGGAGGCGGGAAAGAGGCGGTTTTGTGCAGGATCACAAAGAAGAAAAAACCGTCCCGGGACGACCTGAACAAAGAGGCCGCGGAACGGTTCTGCGCGGGGTGGATCGGAGTTTACCGGAGGCTGCAGCTTATCTGCGAAACCTTTGCGGTGTCCGGCTTAAGAATCCAGGATCACGGACTCCCAGAGCTTTTCGTAATAGCTGCGGATCTCGGGGTCGATGTCGTGGAAATACTCGCAGACCGGTCTCGACTCCTCGGTGGGATAGAGGATCTCGTCGCCGTAAAACTCGTAGTCGGGATTATTGGCGACCGCGGTGTTCGGGCTGGCGTAGCAGATATATTCGGCGTTGGCGAGAGCGACTTCGGGCTCCATGAGGAAGTTGATATACATCAGGGCTGCCTCGTAGTTCACGGCGTTCTTCGGGACGCAGGCGGAGTCGACGAAGATATTGGTGCCCTCCTTCGGGTAGACGAAGGCGAGGTCGGGGTTGTTGGACTTCATGACGTGGTAGTCCCCGGCGTAGTACGGAGCGATGGCGGCGTTGCCTCCTTCCATCTTGGCGAACACCTGGTCCATGACGCGGCCCTGGAGCACCTTGTTCTGCTCCTTGAGCTTTTCGGCGGCGGCGTCCCAGTCGGCCTTGTTCTCGGAGTTGACGTCCACGCCGATCAGAAACTGCGCGATGCCGAAGGCGTCTCTCGGGTTATCGAAGGTGAGGATATTGTCCTTGTACTTCTCGTCCCACATGATGGCCCAGCTGTCGGGGGTGCCTTCGACCATCGTGGTGTTGTAGATCAGACCGACGAGGCCGACGTTATAGGGCACGCTGTACGTGTTGTCGGGGTCGAAGAAGAGGTTCTTGTACTGGGGGTCGATGAGGTCGTAGTTGGTGAGTTTCGCGTAGTCGAGGGGCTGGAGCATGTCCTCCTTGATGAGCCGCTCGATCATATAGTCGGAGGGGATGATGACGTCGTAGGACACCGCGCCGGATTTCAGCTTGCCGTACATGGATTCGTTGGAGTCGTAGAAGCTGTAATTGACGTGGATGCCGGTGAGGGCTTCGAAGGCCTTGTTGACGTTGAGGGAACCTTCGGAGCCGTCGGAGATATACTCGCCCCAGTTGAAGACGTTGACGGTGGTCCCGGCGAGGTCGCGGGTATAGGTCGCCCGGGGGGATTCGATGGCGGTGTTGGAGCCGCAGGAAGAGAGGGAGACGGGGACGGCGGCCATGAGGACGGCCAGCAGGATGGAAAGAAGTTTTTTCAATTCTGTGTTCTCCTATCGGGATTGAAATTGTACGAAGTCGGTTTCGGGATCAGGAATTTCACGGGGGCGTTCGAGGATTTATTTTTTCCTCTTCTCCTTCGCCCCGGAGATATTGGTGAACAGCAGCACGGCGAGCACGAGCAGGAAGATGATGCTGTACAGGGCGTAAATATTCGGCTTCACCGGCTTCTTCACCATATTGAACACGAAGAGCGGAAGCGTCTGGAAATCCGTGCCGGTGGTGTAGTAGCTGATGACGAAGTCGTCGAGGGACAGGGTGAAGGCCATCATGAACCCGGAGGTCACCCCGGACATGATGGAGGGGAGCACCACCCGGAAGAACGCCTCGGTGGGGGTGGAGCCGAGATCCTGCGCGGCCTCCGAGAGATGGGGGTCGGTCTGGTTGAGCTTGGGCAGGACGTTCAGAATGACGTAGGGGATATTGAAGGTGATATGGGCGATGAGCAGGGTGAAGAAATTGAGGGAATTGAGCGCGCCGACGAGCCGGCCGACGAAGACGAAGAGGAGCATCAGGGAGACGCCCGTGACGATGTCGGGGTTCATCATGGGGATATTGGTAACAGTGTTTAAGGTATTCTTCCAGGTCTTCGAGCGGACATAGTAGATATACACCGCGGCGGCTGTCCCGATCACCGTGGCGATCACGGCGGCGAGGACGGCGAGGAAGAGGGTGTTCCGCACGGGGATCCCGATATCGGAGGAATTGGTGAAGAGCTCAACGTACCACTTGCCGGAAAATCCCTTGAACACGGAGGTGCTTCTGCCCTCGTTGAAGGAGAAGATCACCATGACGAGCAGGGGGAGGTAGAGCAGGAAGTAGATGATCCCGACGAAGATATTGCCGATTGCTTTTTTCACGTTTCCGCCCTCCTCACACGTACAGATTTTCGTCCGTGTCCCCGGCGAAGAGCTTCATGAGGGCCATGGAGAGGACGATGATGACCATCAGAACGAGGGACAGGGCCGCGCCCATATTGTAGTTGTTCTGGGCCTGGATCTGCCGCTCGATGATGTCGCCCACCAGAAGGATCTTGCCGTCGCCGAGCTTCTGGCTGATATAGAAGGTGCTGACGGAGGGGACGAAGACCATCGTGATGCCGGAGACCACGCCGGGCATGGACAGGGGCAGGATCACACGGTAGAGCTTCGAGAGGCCGCCGGATCCGAGGTCTTCCGCCGCTTCGAGGACCGAGGGTTCGATCTTCGCCATGACGGAGTAGATCGGGAGGATCATATACGGGATATAGTTGTAGACCATGCCGAAGATGACGGCTCCGGGCGTTCCGATGAGGGTGAGGGGACCCGCGCCGATCTTCGAGAGCAGGGTGTTGATGATGCCGTTGCGCTCGAGGATGTTCATCCACGAATAGGTGAGAATGAGCAGGCTCATCCACATGGGGAGCATGACGAGAACCATCATGATCTGCTGGGTCTTCTCGCGCTTGCGGCTCATGACATAGGCGAAGGGGTAGGCGAGCACGAGGGAAATGACGGTGGCGGCGAGGGAGTAGAGGATGGAGTCCCGGAAGATCGGGCCGTACTCGCCGAGGTTTTTGATATTGGCGAGGGTCGGGGCGCCGTTCGGATCGGTGAAGGAATAGTAGGCGACGATGAAGAGCGGGACCACGATGAAGATGGCGGCCCAGAGGACGTAGGGCGCACCTATGATCCGCTGGAGGAGGGAGCGTTGTTTCATCGGTCTTCCCCCTTATTCCTCTTTGTCCCCGGAGTCGGAGAGCTCTTCGGAGAGTTCTTCGGCGAGCTCCTCGGACATCTGGTTCATTTCCTCCATCTCGTCGGAGAAGGTGGAGTAGTCCCCGTAGAGGCCGGAGTACTTCGATTTCTTCATGACGTGGATGGCGTCGGGGTCGATGGACAGGCCGACGGTGTCCCCCACGGCCGCGTAGTCGGTGGTCTGGATCATCCACTTGAAGCCGCCGATATCGACGATGATCTCGTAGTGGACGCCGAGGAAGGTGACGGAGGTGACGATGCCACGGAGCATCCCGTCCTCGGGCTTCACGATGTCCACGTCCTCGGGCCGCACGACGATATCCACGGCCTCCCCGGGGGCGAATCCGCTGTCGACGCACTGGAAGGTCTTGCCGGAGAAGGAGGCTTTGTAGTCGGCCTTCATGACGCCGTCGAGGATGTTGGACTCGCCGATGAAGTCCGCGACGAAGGCATTCTCGGGCTCGTTGTAGATATCGACGGGGGAGCCGATCTGCTGGACGCGGCCCTCGTTCATGACGACCACGGTGTCGGACATGGAGAGCGCCTCTTCCTGGTCGTGGGTGACGAAGACGAAGGTGATGCCCGTGGCCTGCTGGATGTTGCGCAGTTCCACCTGCATATCCTTGCGGAGTTTGGCGTCGAGGGCGGAGAGGGGCTCGTCGAGGAGCAGGACCTTCGGCTTGAGCACGAGGGCCCGGGCGATGGCGACTCTCTGCTGCTGGCCGCCGGAGAGCTTCGAGACCGGGCGTTTGGCAAATCCCTCGAGGTTGACGAGGCGGAGCATATCGCGGACCCGTTCCTCGATCTCGGCCTTCGGCAGGTGGCGCACCTTCAGTCCGTAGGCCACGTTGTCGAAGACGTTGTAGTGCGGGAACAGGGCATAACGCTGAAAAATGGTGTTGACCTCGCGTTTGTGGGCGGGAACACCATTCATGTTCTTGTCGCCGAAAAACACCTCTCCCTCGTCGGGTTCGAGAAATCCCGCGATGATGCGCAGGGTGGTCGTCTTGCCGCACCCGGACGAGCCGAGCAGCGTGACGAACTCTCCGTCCCGGATGGACAGATTCAGGTTGTCGAGGATGGTCTCCCCGTCAAACCGGACGGTAATGTTTTTCAGCTCGATGATATTTTTTTCGTTCAATTTTGCATCCCCCTTTGCGGCAAAGGTATCACCGGAAATCCCGAAAAAGGGGATCTCCAGGAGTCCGCCATCGGGAAACGGCGCCCTTCGCTCCGGCGTTCTTCTGCCGGGGTTCGAGCCTGTTTCCGACGGACTCCGCGTAAGCCGAAATCCAGCTCTGCGCGAGACCCACACCCGGCGAACCGCAGCCCCCGCAAAGAGTTCCCGCGTTCCCGACCCGAAAGAGGCCGGCGCACGCTGCGATTTCTCAGACGCGGCGATCCGCGTCACGGTTTTGTTCAAACTGCCGGATGTGAACATCGAATATTCAGTTCCTGTACAGACTGCGGACGGGCACCGCCGGGCGGGTTATGCTTTACGGCCGGGGCACTGACAACCCCCTCCGTATATTTTACGCCGCCGGTTCCGATGTTTTGTTCGCCCTCCGTCCTTTGCGGCGGAGAACGTGTCAGCACAGATGCAAAAGTCATTTCTTATTGTATCGCGTTTTTCCCCCAATGTCAAGGCGTTTGCGCAAAAAGGGACGGGAAGCGGCTTTTTTCGGCGGAATGCCCCGGCGGGGGGGATTTCGGGCCCCAAAACCGTCAGGATGCTGTGCGAGTTGCGGAGAGAAGGAGGAATGAGGAGTGGCTAGTAGACCGTCCGCCGTGTTTGTCCGCATCGAGGGGCGTGCAGTGCGGGATTTTTGGGTTTTTGAATGGGAGCGCTTCGCTGGGATTCAGGGAGGCGCGCGGGGGTGCAGCTGGTAAATGGGGCGGTCCTCGCGGGCTTTTACAGATTCAAACCGGACGAGCTTGAACATGGAGCCAACCGCGCTTGATCGCCGGTCGTGCAGCTGAAACATGCGCAGGATAAATCCTGCGGCCTTTCGGCAGAGATTCAGGCGCGCATTGAAAGGGGACAGAGTGCGGTCGGTCATGATGATGTTTCACGTGAAACCATCGTAATTTCGGACGGCTGACCCCCCATCGTTCCGCTTCTCTTTGTCATTCTGAGGAGCCTGCGACGAAGAATCTTTGCGCTTCATCATAAAGCCGCAGTATAGTTGACATGCTTTCGCAGAAGAAATGAAGACTGTTTTCCGACTGAAACTACGGTTTGCAATTCCAGTGCGAAGATTCTTCGCTGACAGCACGACTGCGTCGGTGCGTCAGAATGACATAGTGAGGGCGGAATGGGACGTGCGGCGGCCTGTCTGACGGAGAAATCCGAGGATTGTTTCACGTGAAGCATTACCGCCCCCCTTGATTCTCTTGATCCGCGCGAGGATAGACGATCAGATCCGCGATCCCGAAAACGCGTCCAACGCCGAATGCGCGCCTGAATCTCCGCCGCAAGGCCGCAGGATTTATCCTGCGCATGTTTCAGCTGCACAAACAAAGACCGCGCGGGGTTGACGTCATGTTCCGCTCGTCCGATTTGCAATCTGCAAAAGCGCGCGAAGAGAGTGAAGCGGTTTTCGATACAGAAACGCGCGTCCCTTCCATCCCTGCGCAGCGGGCGGAGCGCTCCCATACAAAAGGCCAAAAATCCCGCACCGCACGTCACCCCGACACGGACAATTCCTCATTCCTCATTCAAAAAGCCGTCAGGGCCGAACTTTCGTCCAACTCTGGCGGCTTTCGTTTTTATAAAGTCTCTTTTTACTGCCCCGTGCTCAGCAGCTTTTCCGCGGTGTCCGTCGGGATCAGATACACGATCCCGGAGGAGGCGGGGGCGGCGGCGGTGAGGGTCTCGTCTTCGGGGGCGGGATTTCCGACGAGGAAGACGTAGGAGGTGTCGAGGTAATTGGTGGAGGAATTGCCGTTCTGGTCGCTCGTGGTGACGGCCTTGCGGTAGTTCACGGTGACGGAGCGGGAACCGTCGAGGCCGTATTCCGCTTTCTTCGCCTCGTCCGACTTGTATTCGGCGTACTGTCTCAGATAGACGGAGGACAGGGCGGTGAGGGCGGCGTCGATCTCTTCCTCTTCGGTCAGGATCCTCTCCCCTTCCCCGCCGCGGACGGTCACGGAGGAGACGAGGGAGCGGTCGGTCCAGTCGGCAGAAGGCACGGAATCCCGTTTAATGAGGTCGGCGAGGGATTTCGAGAAGGCGGAGAGCATGTTCGTCTCCGTGAGGTAGACCGCGCCGTCGGCCATGAGGTAGTACCCGCCCGCGGTGCCGTTATAGGAGCCGAGGAGGTAGTCGTGGGATTCGGAGCCGTATTTCGCCGTGATCTTCGCGGAGGGTTCCGCCAGTCCGTAGCCGGAGAGGTCCGCTTCGAGGGAGGTGATCTCCCGGACGGCTGTGATCTTGGTGACGGCGTTCCCCATCATGGAGACCGCGGTCTGGTCGAGGGGGAACGCGGGATCGTCCGCCCACTGCCACGCGCCGTTCACGACCCTGAGCTTTACGGTCCCGTCGGTGGTGCCGGGGGTCTCGTAGGCGATCTCGGTGAGTCCGGCGGGATCGAAGTCCGCGACAGTGACGGGTTTCGGGGTCATAGCCGCCAGTCTTGCCGCTTCCTCCGCCGCTTTCTTTTCGTTGATCTTTCTGGCGGCATAGTAGACGGCGAAGAGGACGGCGGCGCAGGCGAGGAGGACGAGCAGGCGGAGGAGGGGATTCTTGCGTTTCGTTTTTCTGCGCGCGGGCTGTTCCTGTTGCATTTTGCGCTCCTTGATTTTCGGGTCTGAACGGAGTGGACCGGGATATTGTTCTGCCGATCTTTTCCGTTGTTCTTTTCTCCTTTATCGACGAGCCGGTTCAACAAGTTGAACACGAGAACCAAAAGAGGAACTCCTGGGAAGTCATGGGTGTTCCGAAGTCTGCGGACTTCGGGTCAGGACGCTGTCCCGACACCAGGGGAGCTGCGCATCCCCGGCCACCATTTTGAAAAAGGTGGACGAAAACTTTATTGGGGTGTTCGTTCAGTTTATTTTCTGCGTCTTCTGATCCAGACGACCAGTCCGACGGCTATCACGGCCAGCGGGATGACGCCGATCAGCACGACGGACCACAGACCCGTATCGGCGGCGGACACCATGAGCGGCTCCACCTGGGACGCGACTCCGGGCAGGCTGAGGGTGGCGTGGCTGGAATCGGTGAGCCAGTTGACCGTGGCGAGGAACGTGGCGGAGTTCCCTCCGAAATAGTCGGACTTCGCGTCGGCGATATCGGCGGAGGAGAACCATACGAGCTTGCCGTCCCCGCCCACCTCGGACGCGATGGCTCCGAGATAGAACACGCCGGAGATATCGCCGTCCTCCTTCGTGAAGAGGTTCTCATTGGTGGGGTTCTTCTTGGCGTAGGCGGAGGAGCTCGTCAGAAAGATCGGGATCACGGAGACGTTGCCGGCGCCGTTCGCGAGGATGCCGTGGGCGTAGGACAGGAGGGCGTAGGTGTTGCGGTTGAGGGAGGCGAGGGGTTCGGTCTCCGAGGTGCCGTAATTCGGGACGAGCATGTGGGGGTACATCATATACCGGTTCTGATCCCCTTCGACGACGATCCCGTCCGCGGATTCCAGTCCGAAGTCGAGGCAGAGGGCGGAGAGATTGGGCATTTTGGCGGAGGAATAGGTCGTGCCGCCGGTGACGAGGAGGATCTTGCCGCCGTTCTTTGCGTACTTTCGGATCAGTTCGAGCTCGTCGGCGGTGATGTCGGAAGTCGGGTTGGTGACGAGGAGGGCGGCGCAGTCTTCCGGAACGGCTTCGAGGTTGAGCAGGCTGAGCTCGGCGGTCCGGATGTTCTGGGCGTCGACGTAGGTCTTATAGGTCTCGTCCAGGGCGCTCTCCCCGTGGCCGACGAGGGTATAGAGCACGGGGATCGAGTCCCGCGTGACGTAATCGGCGGCGGCGGCCAGCTTGGCGTCTCCGAGGAACTGCTGTTCGAATCCCTCGAGGCTCTGTCCGTAGTAGGAGTAGTACTGGGACATGTACTGATACTCTTCCGCGCTGATGAGCTCGCCCGTGGCGGTATAGCAGTAGGCGGTGAATTCGGAATAATCCACGGGATAGCTGCGTTTTCCGCTGACGGCGATCACGGAATTGTCGGAGAGCGTCTTGTCGGTGTACTGCTCGGCGAAGAGGGGATTGGAGGCGGGGTCGACGGTGGACCAGCTGATGTGGGAGTTGAGGTCCTTGTACCGGTCGAGGAGCTGGGTGACGATCATGCTCTCGTTCCCGCGCTCGGTGAGGATATAGAAATGGACGTCCTCGCCGATGCCCCGGATCACCTCCGCCGACTCTTCGGACAGGGTATAGAGCCCGGAGACGGAGGCGTCGAATTTGGTGAGGTTCGAGGGCAGCTCGGCTACGACGAGGTTGACGAGCACGGCGATGACGATGACGACAGCCGTGGTGGTGACGGTGAGCGAGCCGATCTTCAGCGCGCGGCGGTTCGCGGGGGTCTTCACTTTCTTTTCCTGATTGTCCTGATTCATCTTGTGCCTCCCTCTCTCACATCCAGCGTCTCTTTTCCATCGACTGAACGGTCAGCCAGACGAAAAGGACGGCGCAGGTCAGATAGAAAACGACGGCGGTCAGATCGAAAAGCCCGCTCGAAAAGGGGGTGAGACGGTCGAAGAGGGCGATCCCCGACAGCGCTTTCGGGACGGCGTTCCCGTAGAGATCGGGCTTCGCCGCGTACACGAGGGCTTCCGCCGCCGCGACGAGGACGCCGACCGACACAGCGGCCGCCGTGTTTTTGGTCATGATCCGCATGATGACAGCCAGAAGGACCGCGAGGAGCAGGCAGATCACGAAGGACGCCGCCGCGCTGTCCGGTATCATGGGGGCGAAGAGGGGCATGAAGTAGAGCAGAAGGAAGATCCCGAGGGTGACGACGGCCGCGATCACCTGGCTCTCCGTCAGCGAGGAGACGAAGATCCCCACGGCGCAGAGGGCAGCTCCGAGGAGGAAGAAGGCGAGCAGTGCGCCGTAGTCCGAGGCGTAGTTGACGGTCCCGAATTTCCCGAGCAGGAGGGGATAGAAGGCCATCACGGCGCAGGGAACGGCGAGGACCGTCACGGCGGCCAGATATTTGGCGACGACGATCTTCCAGAGGGGCAGGGGCAGGGCGTAGAGGAGCTGGTCGGTCTTCGCGTGTCTCTCCTCCGCGACGGAGCGCATGGTGAGGACGGGGATCACGAGGACGTAGACGAAATTCGCCGAAAGGATGAAATTCCCCGCGAGAGCCACGGCGAAAGTCGGATAGCCGCCCCGGAGATTGTAGACCGCAACGTAGATCCCGGTCATGAGCAGAAGAAACGCCGCGGTGATGGCGCCCGTCATGCCGGTGAGATGGGAACGGAGCTCCCGTTTGTAAATCGCTTTCATCATGTCCTCCGATCAGCCGCCGAAGAGGGGCGTATAGTCGTCGTCGGATTGCTTTTTCCCGGGTTTGGCGGGTTTCGCGGGCTTTTCCGGCTTATCGGGCTTCGCGGGCTCGGCGGGTTCCGTTTCCTCCGCGGGTTCCGCAGATTCGGAAGGCTCCTCCGGTTCCGCGGACGTTTCAGCGGGTTCCGGGGTCTGCGGGATTTCGGGGACAGCCGGATCCGCCGTGTCAACCGTGTCTGCCGGGCTTTCCGGACGGTCTTTTGTGAGTTCGAGGAAGACTTTTTCGAGGGTGGTCTCCTCGTAGCTCATGGAAAGGATCGGGATCCTTGCGTCGGCGAAGCGGAAGAAGACGGTCTCCCGCACGTCGGTGCCCCGGTCTGCCGAGAGACGGGCCCGCACGATGCCGGCGGATTTCGCCTCGATCTCCGCGTCGGTCACGCCGGGGACGGAATCCGCGATGCGCCGGACGGTTTCGGCGTCCCCGCGCACGGTGAGGTCGACGATGTTCTTGCCCTCGTACCGGTTGACGAGGTTCTCGAGGGTGTCGGCGGCGGCGATCTCCCCGTGGGCGATGATGATGACCTCGTCGCAGACCTCCGCGATCTCCCCGAGGATGTGGGAGGAGAGAATGACGGTGTGGTCCCGGCCCAGTTCCCGGATCAAGGAGCGGATCTCGATGATCTGCCGCGGGTCAAGGCCGACGGTGGGCTCGTCGAGGATCACGATCTCCGGGTCCGTCAGGATGGCCTGGGCGATGCCGACCCGCTGGCGGTAGCCTTTCGAGAGATTCCGGATCATGCGGTCCGCGTATTCTCCGAGCCCGGTTCTTTCGACGGCCCGGTCCACCGCCTCCCAGAGTTTGTCCCCGGAAAGGCCTCTGGCTTCTCCGACGAAGGCGAGGTATTCCCCGGCGGTCATGTCGGGATAGAGGGGGGGCTGTTCGGGGAGATACCCGATGGAGGACTTGGCGCCGATGGGGTCCTCGTAGACGTCGTATCCGTTGACGACGACCTCCCCCTCGGTGGCTGCGAGCGTGCCCGCTATGATGTTCATGGTGGTGGATTTCCCCGCTCCGTTGGGGCCGAGGAAGCCGCAGATCACCCCGTCCCGGACGGAAAAGCTCACGCCCCGGACAGCGGTGAAATCGCCGTAGCGTTTGACGAGATTTTTGACTTCAATCATATCGGATGATCCTCTCCGGCGGACGGCTGTCGGGTTTTCCGGATCTTTGCCGTCCGCGCAAGGGTAACTTTCGGAATTATTCGGTATTATACCACGTCAATGTGGGAATTGGGTGAAAAAAGCGTGAAAAATTCTTCAGAAACGGCGTTCTTCGGAAATTCCCGGCGTTCAGCGGGCCCCCGAGGCTTTCAAAATCCCTTCCGCCGCGGACATGACGGCGAGGCGCGCGCTCTCGTAGGTCAGTCCCCCCTGCATGAAGGCGGTGTACGGAGGCCGCATGGGTCCGTCCGCGGACAGCTCGATGGAGGCCCCGCCCGTGAACGCCCCGGCCGCCATGATGACGGGATCGTCGTACCCGGGCATATCCCAGGCCTCGGGGGTGACGTGGGCGTCGATGGGGGAGGCGGACTGGATCCCCCGGCAGAACGCGGCCAGCCCTTCCGGGGACCCGCATTCCACGCACTGGACGATATCCGACCTTCTCTCCTTCCATCCGGGGGAAACGGTCAGTCCCAGCTTTTCGAAGAGGTACGCGGCGAGGTGGGCGGTCTTCAGGGCTTCCGCCACGGTGTGGGGACCGTAGAACAGCCCCTTGATGAGGTTCCGGTTCTGCCCGAGGGACGCGCCGACCTCCAGTCCCACCCCCGGGGAAGTCAGGCGGTTGCCGCAGAGGCGTACCAGTTCTTCGTCCCCGACGATGTAGCCCCCGACGTCCGCCATGCCGCCCCCCGCGTTCTTGATGAGGGATCCAGCCATGAGATCCGCCGCCGCTTCGTCCGGCCGATCCGGGGGGAGGAAGCAGGGCTCGGTCTCCTCGGTGAACTCCCCGTAGCAGTTGTCCACGGCGAAGACCGGCTTCGGGATCCCGAGCTCCGCCGCCGTCTTTTCGACGAACTTCGCGGCCCTCCGGATCTGGCTGACGGAGAGCGTGGGACGGGAGGCGTATCCCCTGGACCGCTGGACATAGACCGCTTTCAGGCGTCCCCCGGCCTCCTCCATCGCACGCCGGAGCGCTTCGAGATCGACGGGCTGATCTTTGTCTTCGCGGAGGCCGACGTGCCGGAATTCGACGCCCCAGTCCCGGAGGGAGCCCTCGGAGATCCCCGCGTTCTCCGGCAGGGGCTTTCCCTCCGCGTCGACGCCAATCACCGGCAGGATCGTATCGTAGGGCACCCCCGTCGCCGAGAGAAGGATGTCCCCGGGCCGCAGGACGCCGAAGAGCATGACGGTCAGGGTGTGGGTGCCGGAGAGCAGGGAGGGGCGCATGAATCCCGCCGGGGCCCGGAAGACCGCCGCCGCCAGCCCGTCGATGCGGTCCCTTCCCACGTCGCCGTAGCCGTACCCGGTGGACGGGGCGAAGAGGGATTCCGACACCTGCGCCTCCCGGAAGCAGTCGAGCACGTGCTCCGTCAGATCTCCCGCGGTCCGGGCGATCTCCCCGTACACCTCCCGCATGTCCTCCTCCGCCGCCTCCGTCATTCTGCGGATCTTCTCCGATATCTGCATGATGTTCCTCCGAATTTCCAGGTCGTATTGCCCCATTATACCATACCCCCGCGGAAAATGCAACGGTCCCCGCTTTTCTCCGCATTCTCCGCCCTCCCTTGACATTTTCCGCCCGGGGGTGTACAATGGATGTAATAACGAAGAAAACGACCGGAGAACGCTTCATGGATTACACCGACTGGAAAACGGTCCTCATGCCGGAGTACGAGATCCGCAAGAACAAGGCGCAGAAGACCGCGTTCATCGACATGCTGAAAGGGCGTTTCGGGGACCGGATGCGCGTCGAGACCTGCGGATCCCTCGTGAAAAGCCGCAACATCGTCCTCGGGGATCCCGAAAAAGCCCGGGTGATCTACACCGCCCATTACGACACCTGCGCCCGCCTGCCCTTTCCGAACTTCATCACGCCCCGGAATGTGCCCCTGTTCCTGCTCTATCAGATCGGGCTGGCGCTTCTCATGGTCGTGCCGGTCTTCGGGCTCTCGATCCTGGCGGCGGTACTGACGAAAAGCATCCTCGCGACGTATCTGGCGCTCATCCTCTCCCTCGTCGGGGTGTACTGGGTCCTGCTCGTCGGGGTCGCCAATCCCCACACGGCCAACGACAACACCTCGGGCGTGGTCGCGGTGCTCTCTCTGGCGGAACGGCTGGCGGAGCGGGAGGAGTTCGCCTTCATCCTCTTCGACAACGAGGAGACGGGGCTTCTCGGCTCGACCGGGTACGCCTCCCTCCACAAGGAGATCCGCAAAAACACTCCGATCGTCAATTTCGACTGCGTCTCGGACGGCCCGCACTTCCTCGTCCTCTTCTCGAAGGCCGCTCTGAAACTGCCCTTATACGAAGCCGTGCGCGCGTCCGCCGCCGATCTCTTCGGGAACGCGTACGGAAAGCGGATCCCGGGCGAATCCCGAAAGGCGGAAACGGGGGACCGGGTCTGCGAGGTCTGTTCCGCGAAGGGGTCGGTCTACCCCTCGGATCAGGCGGCGTTCCGGGTATCCGCCGCGGTCTGCGCGCTGAACGAATCGAAGGTTATCGGGCTCTGGATGGGCCGGATCCACACGCCGAAGGACACGGTGTTCGACGAGGGGAACCTCGCCGCGCTGACGGAGCTCTTCTCCGACCCCCGGATCGCCGAAGCCCTGAGTCCGGCGGCAGGCGCATGAAAGGAGAGGAAAAGCCGTGAAACAGAACGCAAAGAAAAACGGCGTCCGCGGGAATGCCCCGGGGCCCGTCGCCGAAAAATCGAAGGCCGAAAAGCGGCAGACCGCCTATCTCTTCTCCTGCATCGGCGGGATCCTCTGGGTGGTGCCCGCGCTCTCGTCCCTTGCCCTCGGGATCCTCTCGGACGGCATGTCCCCCGCCTTTATCGCCGCCATCGTCCTTCTGCTGCTGGGGATCCCGAATTCCCTGCACGCGATGGACGCCTTCTCGAAGCGGAAGCGAAGGCCCCTTGTGATCGCCTTCGACGGGATCCTCTTCGCCGGGCATATCGCCGTCGCCGTTCTGCTGAAGGCATGGTACGCGATCCTCTCCCCGGCGGCGATTCTGCTGATCGTGATGATCGTCGTGTCGGACGTGATCGAGAAGCACTGAATGTCTCTGCGCATCGGGGTCCATCCTGAGCATCGAAAGGAACCTCCTTATGATTTCCGTCACCGAAACCTCCGCCGGCGAGCCCCTCTTCCACCTCCGCGCGGGGGACGCCTCCTACGTCTTCTCCGTCTTTCACGGATACCTTCTGCACCTGTACTGCGGACCCGCCGTGGGGGAGGACGATCTCGAATATCTCCTGGTCCGCGTGGGGCACGATTCCGTGGTTCCCCGCCCCTTTGACACGTCCGAGACTTGGTTTTCCCTCGATATCGCGCCCCAGGAGATCCCGGCATACGGCACGGGGGATTACCGGCCCTCCGCCCTGATGATCCGTCACGGGGCGGGCGGGAAGCTGACACCCGGCTCGACGGCGGTCTCCGTCCGGTATCTCTCCCACGAGATCCTCCCGGGCAAGCCTCCGATCCCCGGGGATATCCAGCCGGCGGTCCGGGCGAATGAGGACGAGGCGGACACCCTGATCGTGACGGCAGAAGATCCGGCCTCCGGGGTGCGGTTCCGGCTGTACTACACCGCCATGCGCTCCCTCCCGGTGATCTTACGGCGGACTGCGGTGGAAAACGCCTCCTCAGCACCCTTGGATCTCTTGCGGATCGCCTCGGCGTCCCTCGATTTCGTCTCCCCGGTGGAGCCCGCGGAACTGCTCCATCTCTGGGGGACCTGGGGACGGGAGAGGCATACGGAGCGGACTCCCCTCTGCCACGGGACGGTCTCCGTTTCGAGCCGCCGGGGCGCGTCCTCCCATCACCACAATCCCTTCGCGGCCCTCGTATCCTCCCGCACGGACGAGAGATCCGGGCCCGCCGTGGGGATCAGCCTGATCTACTCCGGGAATTTCGAAATTCTGGCGGACGTGGATCCCTTCGGCTCCCTGCGGCTCTCGGCGGGGATCGATCCGACGGGGTTTTCGTGGCGGCTCGATCCGGGGGAGGTCTTCGTATCCCCGGAGGCCGTGATCGCCGTGTCGGGGGAAGGACTCGGGAAGATGTCGCGGGCTCTCCACCGGCTGTTCCGGGATCACCTCTGCCGGGGGAAATGGGCGGAAAGATCCTCTCCCCGTCCCGTGCCGGTGAACAACTGGGAGGCGACCTACTTCAGATTCGACGCGGACAAGCTGGTCTCCATCGCGAAGGAGGCGGCGGATTGCGGGATCGACATGCTCGTGATGGACGACGGCTGGTTCGGCAGACGGAACGACGACCGCTCCTCCCTCGGGGACTGGGTTGTGAATGAAGAAAAGCTCCCCGGGGGCCTGAAACCGCTCTCGGACCGCATCCACGGTCTCGGCCTCAAATTCGGGATCTGGTTCGAGCCGGAGATGATCTCCCCGGACTCCGATCTCTACCGGGCGCATCCCGACTGGGCTCTTCACACCGAGGGCCGTCCCCTCTCCGTCGCCCGGAATCAGTACGTGATCGACATGACGCGCCCCGACGTGCGGGACTGGCTGTTCGGGGCGATCTCGGCGGTACTTTCCTCCGCGCGGATCGACTATGTGAAATGGGATTTCAACCGGAATCTGACGGAGGCGGCGTCCCTCTCCCTTCCCGAAGAGCGGCAGGGGGAGATCTTCCACCGCTTCGTCCTCGGGCTCTACGATCTGCTCGGGCGGGTGACGGCGGCGTTCCCGGACATTCTCTTCGAGGGATGCTCCTCGGGCGGCGGGCGGTTCGATCCCGCGATGCTGTACTACTCCCCGCAGATCTGGACCTCGGACGACACGGACGCGATGGAGAGGCTGGACATCCAGCTCGGGACCTCCTTCTGCTATCCGCCCTCCTCCATCAGCTGCCACGTCTCGGCCTCCCCAAACCATCAGACGGGCCGGGAGACCTCCTTCCTCACCCGGGGACACGTCGCGATGGCGGGGGTCTTCGGATACGAGCTGGATCTGACGAAACTGACCGCGGAGGAAAAAGAGCTCGCGCGAAAGCAGGCCGAAGAATCCCGGCGGATCTGGCCCCTCGTGCGGAACGGGGACTTCTACCGCCTGATCCTGCCCTCCGACACAGTGAACGGCAAGACGGGGCGGTGCGCGGCGTGGATGTTCGTCTCGGAGGACCGTTCGGAAGCCCTCGTGACCTTTGTCTCGATCCGGGCGTCGATCCATCCGGTGTACTTCCTCCGCCTCGAAGGACTGGACCCGGACGCGCGGTACGAAATCGAAGAGACGGGCGAGATCCTCTCGGGCTCCACCCTCATGAACGCGGGGCTGAACCTGACGAAAAACCGGCGGGACGGGGAATCCGTCGTGATCCGGCTGAAAAAAACGCCGGTGCGGGAAGGATAAAATGGGAAGAATGCAGGTGAAGTGCCACGGCGACGATTCCCGGTTCGAAGAGGTCGCCGCCTTCGTGTACGAACGGTTCGGGAATTCCGTCCGGTATATTGCGGACGTCGCCGGCGGACAGGGGCTGCTTGCGCGGATCCTCTCGAAAAAATACAACTACGACGCGGAAGTGATCGACCCGAGGCATTACCAGCTCGTCGGCGTGAAAAACCGCGAATGCGAATACAAAAGCGACATGGCCGGATTTTACGATCTGATCGTCGGGCTGCATCCGGACGAAGCCACGCGGGACGTGGTCGAATCCGCCGGAACGAGGCCGGTCCTCGTGGTGCCCTGCTGCAATTTCTGGGACAAAAGCAGAAAGCTGGGCGCGAAGGAGCTGGTCGAGGACATCGAAAAATGGCTCTGCGAAAACGGGATCCGGTATGAAACCGTGCAGTTTCATTTCAAAGGTCCGAAAAACGTCGGGATCCTGACCCTCGGAACGGAGCGCGGGGCATGATTGCCGGAAAAGGAGCAGAAACAGGCATGAAAACGCAGAAGATCCGCTCGAAGGACGCCGCGTGGCAGAAGCTGGAAGTCCTCAAGACCAACCGGAACAAGCGCTACCGGTATTTCGAATTCCTCGTCGAGGGCGTGCGGAACCTCAACGAAGCCGAAAAGAACGGCTGGGAATTCTCCTCCCTCCTCTATCCCGCGGACACGCCGCTCTCCGACTGGGCGCGGGATTTCCTGCGGAGGGTGAAGACGGACGTCAATCTGGAACTGACCCCCGCGCTCATGAAGGAACTTTCGGAAAAGGAAGACACCTCCGAACTGATGGCCGTCGTCAAAATGCGGCCCGACGACCCCTCCGTCATCCGCCCGAAAGACGGAGCCGCCCCCCTCGTCGCCCTCTTCGACCGGCCTTCCAACAAGGGCAACCTCGGCACGATCCTGCGCACCCTCGACGCGCTCGGGGCGGACGGGCTGATCCTGACGGGGCACGGCGTGGATCTCTACGATCCCGAAGTCGTCGGCGCGACGATGGGCTCCTTCTTCCGGGTCCCCGCCGTCCGGATCCCGCGGCACGAGGACCTCGCCGCCTTCTTCGACGGTCTGAGGCGGGAGTGGGGGGAGATCAACATCCCCGGCACCACGGCACACGCAGAAAAGCCGCTCTGGGACTGCGATCTCACGCGACCGACGGTTTTCATGATCGGGTGCGAGACGGACGGGCTGTCGGAGGGGCTGAGACCCTTCTGCACGGAAATGGTGACGATCCCGATGGCGGAGAGCTCGTCGGCCTCGTCCTTCAACGTCGCCTGCGCCGCCACCGTGATGTTCTACGAGGCGGTCCGGCAGAGAGCCGCGAAAAATGAAGCGGGAAAGGAGGGGTGAGTCCCCGTGAAAAAACCGAGCAAAGCCGGCGTGATCTTCCCGGCGGTCCTGTTCATTCTGGCCTGCGCCGCCATGATCGCCGTTTTCACCGCCCCCCGGGAGTCGGATGCGGAACCGGCCGTCACGCCGCCCCGGATCGAAACGGAGCTGCCGGCCCCTGAAACTCCCTCCGGCGGAGAAGAACCCGTTCTCCCGGAAACCGAAGCGGATCCGAAGCCGGAACCGGAACAGACGCCGGAGCCGATAGAAGAACCCGGTCCGACGTCCGCGGAAGAGACGGAAGCTCCTCCCGCCGCGGAACCGGAGCCGGAACCCGAACCGGAAAAAGACCCGGAGCCCGTATCAGACCCCGAGCCTCAGCCCGAGCCGGAACCTGAACCAGAACCTGAACCAGAGCCTGAACCGGATCCGGAACCTCAACCCGAACCGGAGCCCGAACCCCAACCTGAACTTGAACCAGAACCCGAGCCCCAGCCCGAGCCTGCCGCCGATCCCCTCGCCGCCTTCTCCCCGGAGGTCCGGGCGCAGATCGCCGCCATGAGCGAGAGGGAGCTTCTGACCCAGATGTTCATCGCCACCTACGACGGATCCTGGGCCACGGCGGGCTACGCGGCGGAATACGGATTCGGGGGATATATCACCTTCGCCGAGGACTACGCCGACGACACGCCTGAGAGCTTCCGCGCCGGGGTCGACCGCGTGACGGCATCCTCCGCCATCCCTCCCCTCTACGCGGTGGACGAGGAGGGCGGCACCGTCACCCGGGCCAGCAAGTATTCCTGGTACCGGGCGGTCCCCTTCGCCTCACCCCGGGACGTGTACGCCTGGGGCGGGATCGACGGGATCCGGGTGGACGCCGCGGAGAAAGCGAACCTCCTCAAATCCCTCGGCCTCAACTACAATCTCGCCCCCGTGGCGGACATTTCGGTGAACGCCTCGGACTATATGTACAGCCGCTCCCCCGGGCAGGACGCCGAAACGACCTCGCAGATCGTGGAGACCATCGTCGGGGAGTTCAACAAGAAGGGCGTCGCCACCACGGTGAAGCACTTCCCGGGCTACGGCGCGGTCTCGGACACCCACGTCGCCCTGGCGTGGGACGGCCGGTCGGTGGCGGAGCTCGAAGCCTTCGACCTCATCCCCTTCCAGCGGGCGATGGACGCGGGGGTCCCGTCGGTGATGGTCTCCCACATCATCACGGCCCTCGATCCCGAACGTCCCGCCTCGGTGTCCTCCGCCGTGGTGGACTATATCCGGGGAAAGATGGGCTACGACGGGGTCCTCATCACCGACGACATGCGGATGAACGGGATCCTCGACTTCTGCACCAGCGGGAACGGATCGCTGGAAGCCATTCTGGCGGGGTACGACCTGATCTGCTGCACCAACTGGCCGGAACAGTTCCCCGTCGTCTGGGCGGCGGTGGAGAGAGGGGAGATCTCCCGCGAACGCCTCGAGATCTCCGCGGCAAGGATCCTCAGAATGAAGCAGGAGCTTGGGATCTGGGTGCCGTGATGTTGGCTGTTCCCGATATCGTTCCGCGCGGGATGTGAGTTTTTTGGAGGGGAACGCTCCGCCCGCTGCGCAGGGATGGAAGGGACGCGCGATCGTTCAGCCGGTAAACGAAGCGATCCTCGCGCACCGATTCAGATTCAGACCGTTCGGGCCGGAACATGGCGTCAACCTCGCGCGGTCTTTAGCATTGGCCGAATGTACGAAAAGAATAGCTTGACAACATGCCAATGCGTCGGCCTTACGGCGGAGATTCAATCGCGCATTCGGCGTTATCGCGTGTCCGCATATCGGGATCCGATTGTCCGGCCTCGCGCAGATAAAGAATAGCAAGGCATTGTTTCACGTGTAACAAAAACCATTGGGGAAGAACTTCATGTCCGGCTCCGACGGTTTTCTTTTTTTCGTTTGGGCACCGCTTCCAATCGGAGAGGATCCGCTTCGCAAACCGGAGGCAGCCCTTATTTCCATGCGCGGCTGAATCTTCGGCCTTCGGCGTTTCTGTCGGAGACCGGTTTTTCTGCGGGGATTTTCAGGGACTGGGGAGGAGATGGTTGAAAAAATCAGACATTGCCACAGGAAAACTCCTGATCAAACCGTTTTGGAAAACACTCTTGATTTTTCTCGTACAGTATGATAAACTATAAAAAAAGTTTTTCAAAAGAGGTTTTCAATGAACAACTTACCGTTCGGAAGTGAATTCTCTCCTTCTCAGATTGAACTGCCTAAGCTGCTTGTCATTTGCTACGAGAACTCCGGGGACAAAGCTTCGCTGGAAAGTGAAATCCTTCATGCTTTCTTTGAGAAGCATGGACGGGAAAGCGCGGAAAACAGGAAGAAACTGGCTATGAATTGCAGACTGGGATTAAAAGCTTATGGCATCATAGGTGATAATTGTGAATTCACTGATTTTGGGAAAGAATTATATGAAATCCGAGATAATGAGAGCTTTTTATATATGAAGCTTGCCCGCCACATATTGACAAACCTGAATGGCATGTCTTTTATTCAGTGTATTAAAGACATGAATGCTTCACTTGAATCCATAACTCTTGAAAAACTTCATATAGCTTGTCGGGAAAGAGGACTCAATTACCCATCAGGTGGAAAACACCCAAGCATCATGCGTTTATGGCTCCATAAAGCAGGCGTGTTTACCGGAAATCGTTGGGAAATTGACGAGGAACGACTGAAGGAAATTCTCGGCACAACAGTTTCAATGGATGCGCTTCGCGATTTGACGGCATTGCAGCGGGCTTTTCTCAAATCTCTTATAAATACAGGAAAATCCTCTCCTCAGCCTGCAAATCGCATTGCAAAATTGGCCGAAGTTACATTTAATTTGCGATTTCCCGAAAAAACGCTTCCGCATGATGTCCTTGCTGGACTCGTCTCCGCTGGATTTATCACTTCCGAAAAAGCGACCGCCGGAAGAGGCTCAAAGCCATTTCTTGTTGCGCCGACCGACAAAGCAAGGGAGGAAGTACTGCTGCCATTCCTCAAGCAACTGGAATCTCAGACAGATCCTAAATTGTTTGAACTATATCGGAAATCCCTTGCAGAAATCGTGTCAGAACTAGATTCCGAGGACCGGTACATTTCCGGATTGGCGTTAGAAGCATTAGCGTTCAAATTGATGCGCATACTGGATATGGATTATGTCGCAACCAGACTCCGCGGAGAAAAGACAGGTGGCGCGGAAGTAGACTTGATCTTTGAATCGACGCGCTTGGTTTATTCCAGGTGGCAAATACAATGTAAAAACACTTCGCGCGTTTCATTGGATGATGTTGCTAAAGAAGTTGGACTCACCCACTTGCTGAAGAGCAACGTCATTGTAATGGTAACTACTGGAACCATCGGTACCGAGGCCCATCGGTATGCAAATACCATCATGAAAAACTCCAATATTTGTATAGTAATGATCGATGGAGCAGATATCAAACGAATTATTGCTGATCCATCTTCTATTATCAACTCTTTTGAACGTGAAGCAAAGTCAGCAAAGGCACTTAAAAAGCTTGATATGGAGAACCATTCCGATGAATCCTGAAACCATATATTTCAAAACGCAATTCGGGGAAATGTATCTTTGTGACGCATTGGACGTCATGAGTTCCTTACCTTCCGACAGCATTAACCTTATCGTGACAAGTCCTCCGTTTGGTCTTGTACGAAAAAAAGAATATGGTAATGTCGATGCGAACGATTATCTGAATTGGTTCAAACCTTTTGCGAAAGAGTTTCATCGTGTCCTGTGTGAAAACGGAAGTCTTGTCATTGATATCGGCGGTTCTTGGGAAAAAGGCCAGCCAACACGCAGTCTTTATCACTTTAAGCTTGTCATCATGCTATGTGAGGAGTTCGGATTTCATCTTGCACAGGATTTTTATTGGTGGAATCCCTCGAAACTTCCGACCCCCGCGGAATGGGTAACCGTTCGACGTGTCCGGGTAAAGGATGCCGTCAATACTGTCTGGTGGCTCTCAAAGACGCCTTATCCCAAAGCAAGCAACAAGCGCGTTCTTCAGCCATACAGCGAAAGCATGGAAGACCTTCTGAAAAACGGTTATGTCGCAAAAAAACGTCCGAGCGGGCATGATATCAGCACGAAATTTTCTCATAATAACGGCGGTGCCATACCTCCAAATCTGATTGCGATTCCAAATACAGACAGCAATGATTCTTATATCCGATATTGTAAAAATCACGGAATCGCGCCGCATCCTGCCAGATTTCCAAGCGAATTGCCGGAATTCTTCATTCGAATGCTTACAGATAAAGGTGACCTTGTTCTGGATCCTTTTGGGGGAAGCTGTGTCACCGGAGAAGTTTGCGAACATCTAGAACGCAGATGGATTTGCTGTGAACTGATCGAAGAATACTTAAAAGGTGCTATTGGCAGATTCAGCACCACGTCATCACATGAATATGAAGAAACCGCATACAGCATAACCAAACCGGGAGCGTTGTGGAATGAAAATACAAAAGATACGCTTCCTCAAGACGGAGGTAAGAAACGCCCGCAATAGTCTTTTAATATCCATAAGCATTTGAAAAGATATACGGAGGATTCCTTCATGGTTTCCTCCGTTTTTGCATTTCTTTTTTTCATGTCCAAATCAGCTTCGAGGAATAACGTGTTCACGTTACGGATCATTCTCTTTTTCATATCGCTCTCAGCGGAGAGTATTCTCATATGATTCAATTTCTCTATAATTGCATAAGCAGCGCACAGTCTGATTTTCCGTCCGGCAAGCCTTCCCAAAACCAGACGCCAGGATTCGAATTTGCGTTCGTTTATGCGGAATTTTCCTCTTGATTTTTCATAAAATAAGAGTTATAATATTCGCAAAGCCGGTTGATCCCTGCTCTCCCTCGGAAGGGAGATCGGAAAGGAGATCCCCATGCAGAACGCGATCCCTCCGAAATTCCCCTATGCCGCGGTTTTTCTCCACGGGCGGCCGCGGCATGACGGCGACGACTTTTCCCGGGCGCATCCTCCGATGGAACGGGGGAAACGCGCCAAGATCTTCGCCCCCTTCGACGCGCTGGACGGCTACGGCACCGCGATCCGCACCAAACGCGCCGTCTACGTCGAAAAGATCTGCCTCTCCGCCGACGAACGCGCGGAAATAAACCGCCGCCTCTCCCTCCTGCGGGACCGGATCCCGGCGGGGGTGAAAAGCGGCGGCGTTCTGCCCGAAGTCCGGGCGACCTATTATGTTCCCTGCGGCGACCGCAATCACGACGCGTTCGGGATCCGGGGGACCTACGAGACCGTCCGGGGCCCCTGCCGTTCGGTGGACGGCGACGCGGGGACCCTCACCGTCGGGAACACGGCGATCCGGTTCGACGATCTGCTTTCGGTGCGGTCCGCGGGGCAGTCAGGCCGGGGGAAGGATCAGTAATCCAGTTCCGAGACGGACTTCACGAGCTTTTCGAGGCCCTTGTTGATGACCTTCATGACCTTCGCGGTCTGGGAGACGAAATTGTTCGTGCTGGTGTGGCTCTCGTTGTAGATGCCGTTGTAGAGGTTCTGGAAGCTGCCGCCCCAGGTGAAGTCCACGGCCCAGTCGTACATCTTGGATTCGAAGATGATGTCGAGCATCCGGACGGATTCCTCGTCGCGGACGAATTTCGCGCCGAAGAGGACGTCGTACAGGGCGACGCGCAGGGTCTCGTTGGAGAAGCCGCAGATCGCGTCGAGGATGATGCCGGTGCGGGCGGGATCCGGGTTCGTCATGGGGATGCCGTAGGCGGTGCACCAGCCGTTGGAAATGTATTCGCCGTAGTGCTCCTGCTCCTCGTCGAGCTTGGGCATCGGGAGGACGCCGAACTCGTATTCCATGTCGCGCAGGCCGCCGATCGGGCCGAGCATGGTGCCGAGGAAGAGGATGTGTCCGGCCTTGAATTCGGTGGAGGATCCGGTGTAGGTCATGCCCTGCTCCACCATGATGCTGTACAGCTTGTCCACGGCGCGGATCTGTCTCTCCTCCTGGATCCGGATGGTGAGGGAGCCGTCTTCGCCGATGTCCATCGCCTTTTCGCCCATGGCGTACATCCAGTGCTTCACGTGGTCGTTCTCTTCGCAGTGGCCGACCACGTCCGTCTTCGGAGCGAGCTTGCCGTCGCCGTCCAGATCCTTTTCGGCGGTCTTGGCCATTTCATAGAAGCGGTCGATGGTCCACTTGCCGTCGAGGACCGTTTCATAGGGGTATTCCATGCCGTTGTCGGCGCAGAGCTGCTTGTTGAAGAAGATCACTTCCGCGGCGAAGTCGTCGTAGATGTTGAGGTCGCCGGAGATCCAGTAGAGCTTCGTCCCGAAGAGGGTGAAGGAATCGACGATGTTCTTGTCCCACCAGAAGTCGGAGGTGTCGATGGTGGCGATGTTCTTGATGTTGAGCAGGTCCCCGTTCTGCATATTGGTGCCGAGGTAGTCCATGCGGTTGATGGTGGCGTCGTATTCCGTTCCGCCCGCCAGGACTTCGTTGTGGAGCTGGGTCCGCATCCCGCCAACGTCGCCGCCCCAGACGGGTTCGATCTTGACGTTGAGGGTCTCCTCGGTGAGGGCGTTGCGGTTGAAGATCGCGTCGTTGATGATCTCGCCGTTCATTTCCTCGGCGTAGACCTCGTTGATGCCCGCGGCGACCTGGGAATAGAAGTGTCCGTCCGTCGGGATGGCGAACACCTTGTAGACGTATCCCCCGAGGTCGGTGTCGGCGTAGCGGTCCTTCACGAGCCGCGTGGCGGTGGGTTCCGGCTCTTCCTCGGCGGAATCCTGTGCGGCGTCGGCGGTGGGAGTCTCGGCGGTTGCTCCTCCCTCTTCGCTGTTGACCTTCGAATCGGAGCATCCGGCCGTGACGGCGGGGATCAGGGTCAGAAGCAGACAGAGCAGAAAGGCGGTCAGGCGTTTTTTCATGGAAGTCTCCTTTTAAGATTGAGGCGTTGATATTTGTGATACTCTTTCCCTTCTGTGGAGTTACGCGGCTTCTTTGAAAATGAAGCCCTGCTGAACAAGTTCAGCGGCAAGAAACTTCAATTGGGGCAGGACAAGGCTGACTCCATTTCGTTCAGTCTGTGTCCGCACACCAATATAGTCATCCAACCATATCAGAGTTATCGTTCGTGAGCTCATGATCAGAGATCATTCGCACTCTACGGAGAGCGATCAAAACCCATGAAGACAGCTCCATAGAAGAAAAACAGTATGAAATGATATAATTATTATACAGGACGCGGGGGAGTTTGTCAAGGACCAATGGGCGGGAGGGGAAAAAAACGTCCCCGGAATCGGAGCAATGATCCCGGGGATGGTTTCTTTTTCGGCATTCGCCCGTCATCCGTCCGACCGTCCGCTCTCTTCTCCGTCCAGCAGCCATGAACGGGGATCCTCGCGGGTCGGAGGCGGCTTTTACGCCATCTTGTTGAGCAGGAGCGTGAACTCGCTCTTCTTGTGGGCGGCGTTGTTCTTGTGAAGGAGACCCTTCGCTGCGGCCTGGTCCATCTTCTTGACGGCGGCGGCGTAGGCGGTCTTCGCGGCTTCCTTGTCACCGGCTTCGACGGCGGCGCGGAACTTCTTCACGGTGGTCTTCAGCTGGCTCTTGAACATCTTGTTCTGAAGAGTCTTTGCGGAAATAACTTTCACGCGCTTTTTCGCGGATTTGATATTGGGCATGATTGCTCTCCTGACAATAAAATTCGGTGGCCCGGTCTTTCCGGGGTCCGTCGGATCGTCTCCCTCCGCCTGAGAGGGTACGGACAGAGACAGGTTCATACAGTATGTTATTGTACCACGTTTTTTCCCCGTTTGCAAGGGGGAGGAAAGAGATTTCGCGGAAAAAATTCCACAAGATTCCGCGGGAGTTTCCCGGTCTTACCGTACACTTTGGCCTTCGGCGGAGGAAAGCATACCTTCATCGAAGGCAGGAACGAAAGATTTCGTCTTTCGGAATCAGCTTGACGGTCTCGGTGACTGCGTCGACCGGCTTGGTGACTGCGTCGACCGGCTTGGTGACTGCGTCGACCGGCTTGGTGACTGCGTCGACCAGTCCGTCGGCGGAGGAGGATTTGTTTATCCCTTCACGAAGGGAAATGCTGAACCATGCGATCAAAAATCTTTCCGGGCGAAACATAAGGTCGGGGAGGACCGCACGAATGTTTCACATGAAACAATCGGCAGAAAGCCCGCACATCGTCCCTTTTCTATGCGCGACTGAATCACCGCCGCAAGGCCGCCGCATTGGCATGTCGTAAAGTTATTCATTTCGTACATCCGGCCAATGCTAAAGACCGCGCGGGGAGAACGCCATGTTCCGCCCGTCATGTCTGAATCTGCAGGGGCCCGCGAAGATCGCCCCATTCCCCGGCTTCAAGACCGCGCGTCCAGCGCCGACTCCTTTTCCATAAAATACAAACGCAAATCCCGCACCGCATGTCGACCCGATACAGACAAACATCCATTCACTCCTCACTCATATCCTTACGGGCAGCGGGGTGAAGTTCAGGTAGTCCGCGGCGGCGTTGGCGAAGGTGATCCCCTTCCATTCGAAGGAGGGCGGCTGGCTGTACTGGCCGTGGATGTGGCCGTACCAGCACCGGGTCACGCCGTGGGCGCGCATCAGGTCGACAAGCTCGTCGAGCCGGAAATCCCCCCAGACCGGCGGGAAGTGCAGAAAAACGAGGGGCGGCTCCCCGATCCCTTCCTTCCGGCGCAGTTCTTCCGCGGCTTCGAGAGAGAGATTCAGCCGCTCCGCCTCCCGCCGCACCAGCTTGCCGTAGTCCGCTTCGATGGCCGTCTGCTGCCGCTCTTCGAGGAACCATCCCCTTGCACCCGCCAGCGCGAGACCTTCGGCGGCATGGGCGTTGTTGTAGAGGAAATCGACGGTCGAAAACCCGCGTTCGGCGAGAAAGGCCTTCATCTTCGTCACGCCGGTCCACCAGTAGTCGTGATTCCCCTTTCCGAGGAGCTTTTTCCCGGGAAGCGCGTCGAGGAACCGGAAATCCGCTTCCGCCTCGGAGAGAGTGTCCGCCCAGGAGAAATCCCCCGGCATGACCACCGTGTCCCCGGGACGCACCACCGCGTTCCACCGGCGGGCGATCTTTTCGGCGTGGTTCTCCCAGCGGCTTCCGAAGCGGTCCATCGGCTTGGGGACGTCTTTTCCGAAGGAGAGGTGGAGATCCGCGATGACCCAGACCGACATCAGAGCTCGAAGGGGATGCCGGCCATGCCCGCGGGGTCGATCACCCGGGTGAAGCGCAGGGGCAGGGTCTCCGTGGCGGCGAGAGGCGCGGGGATCTCCCATCCGGTTGCGGCGGAAAGGGCCCGCAGACCGGCGTAGAGATCGTCTTCCGCTCCGCTCTCCTTCACGCCGATCGCTTCCGAGACGGGGGCGGCGAATTTGAAGGGGCTGGCGGTGGAGGCGAGGATCACGGGAGCGGCGTCCCCGGTTTCCTCCCGGAATTTCTTCACCGCGCCGAGGCCCACCGCCGTATGGGGATCGACGAGATAGCCCTCCGTCCTCCAGGTCTCCCCGATCGCGGCGGAGGTCTCCTCCTCGTCGAGGAAGTACCCGGCGAACACGGCCCCGAGCCTGTCGGTCAGATCATGCGGAGCTTCGTACCGGCCCTCTTTCGCAAGGGAGGCCATGAGCTCCCGGGTCAGCTTCGCGCCGCCGAGGGAGTACAGAAGCCGTTCGAGGTTCGAGGAGATCAGGATGTCCATCGACGGGCTCATGGTCTTGTGGAATTCCCGCCGCCGGTCGTAGATCCCCGTCCGGATGAAGTCCGTCAGGACATTGTTGCGGTTCGACGCGCAGATCAGCCTTCCGAAGGGGACGCCCATCTCCCTTGCCAGCCACGCGGCGAAGATATTGCCAAAATTCCCGGTGGGGACGGCGGCGTTCACCCGTTCCCCGCGGCGGATCCGGCCGGACGCGAGGAGGTCGCAGTAGGCCGAGACGTAGTAGACGATCTGCGGGACGAGGCGGCCCCAGTTGATGGAGTTCGCGGAGGAGAAGAAGAATCCCGAGGCGTCGGCTTCCGCGGCGAGCTCCCGGTCGGCGAAGATGGCCTTCACGCCGTTCTGGGCGTCGTCGAAATTGCCCCGGACCGCCACGACGTTGACGTTCGATCCGCGGGTGGTCTGCATCTGCCTGGCCTGCATGGGACTGACGCCGCCCGTGGGATAGAAGACGGTGATGGCGGTGCCGGGAACGTCCCTGTACCCTTCGAGGGCGGCCTTTCCGGTGTCGCCGCTCGTGGCAACGAGGATCTGCGCCGTCCGCTTCTCGCCGGTCATGGAGAGCGCGCGGGAGAGCAGGCGGGGCATGATCTGCAGAGCCATGTCCTTGAAGGCGGAGGTAGGACCGTGCCAGAGCTCGAGGGCGAAAATGCCGTCGGACAGCGGTCTCAGGGGCGCGGGTCTCTGCCCGAAAGTCCCCCCCTTTTCATCCGCGGGGAACCGGTCGGGGGCATAGGCGGCGCGGCAGTCCTCCCGAAGGAGCTCCGGGTCGTAATCCGGCAGGAAACGGGAGAGGATGAAGGCCGCCCTCTCCGCGTAATCCATCCGCAATAGGTCGTCGAAATCCCCCTCCGTGAGCGCGGGGATCTCGTCGGGCAGGTACAGTCCCCCGTCCGGCGCGAGCCCTTCCTTGATCGCCTCCGCCGCCGAAACGGACCGGGGCGCTTCGCTGACGTCTCTGGTGCTGAAATAAAGCATAGTGAAATTCCTATCAGTTTTGTATTTTCGTGCTTGTTTGAATGAGGAATGAGGAATGAGGAGTCAGGAGTGAAGTTCAGAATTCAGAATGAAGAATTAGGAATTGTTTCACGCAGAACAAGAATGAGAGGATTATCACACACGAAACAATCCGTCCGCCCCTTCAAAAACGATCCCGGCTGACGGCGTCCCAATTCCTAATTCTCTCCTCCCGTTACCGGATCGTCCGTTCCAGGAACCGGAGCACGTTCCCGTAGAAGATCCCTTCGATCTGCTCCTCCGTCATGCCGATTTCGCGGAGGTATTTCTCCGTCCGGGGCAGGAGGGCGATGCCGTTGAGCTCTTCGGGGACGTCCGCTCCGTCGTAGTCGCATCCGAATCCGGCGCAGCCCGGGGCGAGCTTTTCGTAGTGGGCCAGGTGTTCGGCGACGCTCGCGGGTGTGACGGTTTCCTCTCCCGACAGGTGGCGGACATAGAGGGAGATCCCGGCGACGCCCCCCAGTTCCGTCAGGCGGAGATACCGGTCGTCGGTGAGGTTGCGGGAATGGGGGTGGAGGGCGTAGGAATTCATGTGGGTCGCCACGGGGGATTTTCCCGCCGCCGCGCAGAGGTCGAGGATCTCGTCCGCCGACCGGAACGACGCGTGGGACAGATCGGGGACGATGCCGACGCGGAGCATTTCCTTCACGGCCTCTCTTCCAAAGGGGGTCAGGCCGCTGTCCGTGTTGTGGGATCCGCCGATGCAGGTCTCCCCTCCCCAGAGCGGCGTCACGACCCGGATCCCGAGGCGGTAAAGCTCTTCGACCCGTTCGATGCGGCCCGAGAGAATCCGGGCGTCCTCCACCGTCAGCACCCCGGCGAACCGGCCTCCCTTTTCATCGGGGTCCAGCCCGTCCCAGGCTTCGATCTCATTCCCGGAATACAGAAGGGAGACGCCGTTCTTTTCGCATTCGGCGAGGAAGTATTCCCGCGAGCGGAGAAAGTCCTCCCATCCCTCCTCGTCGGAGAGCCGGGTGGAGGTGAAGAAGGCGTAGAGCTGGAGGTATTTTTCGTAGACCTCCCCGGCCTTTTCGAGGGAGATGTGGCAGTCGTTGTGCCAGAGCTCCTTTTTCCCGTGCCAGAGGGCCATCGCGGTGTCGCAGTGCATGTCGCAGAGTTTCATATCTACTCTCCTCTATCGTTTTCGGATTCAAAGGGATTGCGGATCGCGGCGCAGGTCCCGCCCGGGGAGAACCGCGCGACGGCTCTTCCCACCACGCATCGGGTGTCCACCGGGCCGATCTCGCTCTGGCGGCTGTCGGCGGAGGCGTTGCGGTTGTCGCCCATGACGAAGATCTCGTTTTCGCCGAGGGTCACGGGCAGGGGGATCTCGCTCTTCAAAAGCTCCCGCTCCGGGTTCAGCCAGCGGTAGTCCTCCGAGACGCGCTCGCCGTCCACCGTGAGGATCCATGCGGAAAAGTCGATATCGACGGTCTGGCCTCCCACGGCGATGACGCGCTTGACGATGGGCTTGTCGTAGGGGGCGGCGTCGATCCGGTGCAGGATCACGATGTCGCCGCGGACGGGCTTCGTATAAAAATCCGTCACGACGAGGGTGTCCCCGCCTTCGAGGGTCGGCCGCATGGAGCCCCCTTCAACCACGTTCAGCCGGACGGCGAAGGCGAAGACCAGCATAATGACCGCGGTCATGATCCCGAGGACTTCGGACACGTCGTAGGCAGCCGCGAGGAATCTGCGGGTCCCGGCCGCCCGTTCTTCCGGGTCCTCCGGACCTTCGGATTCATCCGGGTCTTCGGATTCGTCCTGAGCTTCGGATTTCTTCGGATCTTCGGATTCGTCCGGGATTTCCGGGTCCTCCGGGGATTCGGCGGGGTCCGGCCCTTCGGGTGCGGGCGGATCCGGGATCCTTCCGGGTACGGGCGGATCCGGTTCTTCCGTCTCCCGGTCCGGGATCGGCGCGGGGATCGGTCCGTCTTTGGTTTCGTTCATGCTCATGCCGTCAGTCCCTCACCGGCTCACGCGTCGAAGGGATTCCTGAACAGGGCGAACCGGCTGAGGGGAGCGACGCGGGCGAAGGCTTTCCCCACCACGCAACGGATGTCCACCGGTCCGATCTCGTTCGTCCTGCTGTCGGCGGAGCCGTTGCGGTTGTCGCCCATGACGAAGATCTGATCGTCCCGGAGGGTGACGGGGAGGGAGTAGGCGCAGGTGATGAGCCTCTTCTCCGGGTCCACCCAGCGGTAGCTCTCCTCCACGGTTTCCCCGTCGACGGTGAGGGTCCAGGTGTCGAAGTCGATATCGACGGTCTGCCCGCCCGTGGCGATGACGCGCTTGACGATGGGGCGGTCGTAGGGATCGGCGTCGATCTTGTGGATGATGACGATATCTCCCCGCCGCGGTTCGTAGCAAAGGCCGGTCACAAGGAGCCGCTCCTTGTCGTGCAGGGTGTTGAGCATGGAGGATCCGTCGACGATCTGGAGCCTCACGGCGAAGGCGTAGAGCAGGGTGACGGCCACGGTGACGGTCGCCAGCACTTCGACGATATCGTAGAGATTCTTCAAAAACTTCTGCCGCTTTTCCTTCGGGGTGAGGGGTTTCTCTTTCATCCCGGACGGTTCGGGTACTTTTTTCTCTTGTTCCACAGGAATGTCCTCCGGTCTGTGGGGTTGGGGGAAGGGTCCGTTCTGCGCCCTCAGCGGATGAGCAGGGACAGAAGCCCGCTTCCGTCGGGGAGGTACAGGGGCTTCCCGGCGCAGGTCTTTTCGGTGTAGACGGAAACGCCCTCCCGCTCTTCTGCCGGGTCGTAGAGGAAGAAGGGCACGGGCTCCATCGAATGGGTGCGGATCTCGATGGGGGTGGGGTGGTCGGGCAGGACGAGGATGCGGTAGGGCTCCCCGGACTCCGCCAGCCAGTCCGAAACGGGGGTGAGGATCTTTTCGTCGATCAGCTCCACGGAGGCGGTTTTGAGGTCCGCCCGCCCCTGATGCCCGCATTCGTCGGGGGCTTCCACGTGGATATAGACCAGATCGTGGTCGGCGAAGGCCCGGATCGCGGCCTCGGCTTTCCCGGCGTAATTGGTTTCGAAATTGCCGGTGGCGCCTTCCACGGAGATCACGTCGCAGCCCGCGCAGACGCCGATGCCCTTGATGAGGTCGACGGCGGAGATCACGGCGGGGGTGAGTCCCCATTTCTCGGAGAAGAGGGGCAGGGCCGGTTTCTTCCCGGGACTCCAGAGCCACGGGGAATTGGCGGGGTTCTGCCCTCTCGCCCGGCGTCTTTCGTTGACGGGGTGGGAATCGAGGACTTTCGCGCCCTCCTTCATATAGGCGAGGAAATCCGCCCCGCCGTTTTCTTCCTTCGGGAGGTATTCCCCGATCCGCCGCCCGAGGATGTCGTGGGGGCGCATGAAGGAATAGTGTTCGTCCGCGTCCTCCCAGATCAGGCAGTGGCGGTAGCTGACCCCCGTGTGCAGGATCCGCTTCGATCCCCGGACGGTTTGGGGCAGGGCTTCGTTGAGGGCGGCGACGAGTTCCCCGGCTTCTTCGGTGGTGATATCCCCGGAACTGTGGTCGAGGATGGTGCGGTCCTCGTAGCAGTCCTCCGCGGTGCCGGACAGGGTGACGAAATTGCACCGCAGCGCGGTATCCCGGGGGGACATTTCGAGGCCGAGGCTCATGGCTTCGAGGGGGGAGCGGCCTTTGGAATAGATCCGCGGGTCGTAGGAGAGGATGGAGAGGTTGGCGGTGTCGCTCTCGGGGACCATGCCCGTCGGGACGTTGGAGACGGTGCCGCAGAGGGCGCGGGAGGCGAGTTTGTCCATCCGGGGCTTATGGGCGGCTTCCATCGGGGTGCGTCCGCCGAGGGAGGGGCAGGGTCTGTCCGCCATGCCGTCGGGGACGAGGATCAGATATTTCATCGGGGGAATTGCCTTTCTGTATAGGAAAATGCTTTCAGAAAACCTTTTGCAGGGATGCCGGGAACCTCCGTCCGCGGACATACCGCATCAAGTTTATATTATACCACGGAGTCCGGCGGAATGCAAGGGGAAACTTGCGGGCGGCGCGGATCGGGGGATGAAAAAACGCCCTCGGAACCGGGTGTTTGCGGCTCCGGGGCTCTGCTGTCTCAGGTTTTACTTGCCGAGCTTTTCGTCCGTCTCTTTTTTCTTCGCGTCGTATCCGTTTCCGTCGTAATCGCCGAAGGCTTTCTCCTTGTCGAAGCACCGGGATTCGGGTTCCGGCTCCTCCGTCGTATCGGGGGCGGTGACGGATCCGAGGCCGGAGGTCTCCGAGAACGCGACGGATTTCGTGACCATGTCCACCATGTCCGTGGGGATGATGATCTTCGCGGCGCGGCCGTCGGCGATCTTCTGCATTGCTTCGAACTGCTTCAGGCGGAGCACGCTTTCGTCGACTCCGGCGGCCATGAGTTCCCGCAGGCCGTCCGCTTCGGCTTTCTTCGCCAGGTACACGGCTCTCGCTTCGCCTTCCGCTCTTGCGATCCGCGCGTCCCGTTCGCCCTCCGCTTCGAGGACGACGGCGAGCTTGTGGCCTTCGGCTTCCTTGATATCGGCTTCCTTGTGGGCTTCGGCGAGCAAAAGGGTCTCTCTCTTTTCGCGCTCGGCCTTCATCTGCTTTTCCATCGACTCCTGAATGCCCTTCGGCGGGATGATGTTTTTCAGCTCCACCCGGATGACCTTAATGCCCCAGGGGTCGGTGGCGTCGTCGAGGATCAGGGCCATTTTGGAGTTGATGGCGTCCCGGGAGGTGAGGGTCTCGTCCAGTTCCAGCTCGCCCACCACGTTCCGGAGGGTGGTGGCGGTGAGGTTGTCGAGGGCGTTGACCGGGTTGATCGCGCCGTAGGTGAAGAGCATGGGGTTGAACACGCGGAAGTACACGACGGCGTCGATCTGCATGGTGACGTTGTCCTTCGTGATCACGGGCTGGGGCGGCGCGTCGAGGACCTGTTCCTTGAGGGTGACTTTCTTCGCGACTCTTTCGAGGAAGGGGATCTTGAGGTGCATCCCGGCTTCCCAGGTGTCCTTGTATTTGCCGAGGAATTCGATGACATATGCCTCGCTCTGGGAAACCACTCTCAGGTTGGAGGCGATGAACCACACGATGAGCACCGCGACGATGATGATCGGAATATACTCCATATCGGATTCTCCTTTCCGCACGGGACCGGCTGCGCGTCGGATCCCACGTTTCGTTTTGCCTGCGGGGACAGTATATCACAAATCGGATGGCTTTACAAGGTCCTCCGACCGTTTCTCACCGGGATTTAATCTTTCGGGCGGCGGATTACAAGGTCTTCCTGCCCTCCTCGTACATCCGGAGCATGGCGTCGGCCGTATCCCGGACGGAGGCGAGGTCGTTCTGATAGGGGCGTCCCTCTCTGATGCTGGCGTAGAAATCGGCGATGCAGACTCCGTGGCCGCTCCCCCAGTAGCCCTTGCCGAGGGTTTCGGGGACGGGGAAGGTCTTTTTCTCGGCTCCCTCCTTCGTGCGGATCTCCAGCGCGTCGTTTTCCAGCCGGAGGGCCGCCTTTTCGAAGTGGAGCTCGATCAGCACCGGGGCGTCCTCGGTATAGGCGGTGGTGGCGTAAAAGAGCGCGGGTTTTCCGCCGAGGACGAGATAGGCTTCGACCGTGTCCTCGACTTCGATCACGCCGTTCAGGTGGTGGTTCGCCATGTGGGCCTCGACCTTTTCGGGCTTCCCAAGGAGCCGGACGAGCAGATCGAGGGTGTGGACGGACTGGTTGACGAGCACGCCGCCGCCCTCGGTCTTCCAGGTCCCCCGCCAGCCGCTGTCGAGATAATAGGGGGATTCCCGCTTCCAGGTGACGAAGGCACGGGCTCCCAGCAGTTTTCCGTAAGTCCCTTCCCTGATGATCGTCTCCGCGGCCCGGACGTTCGGGTTGTAGCGGTTCTGGAAGCAGATCCCGAGGGGGACTTTCGCGGCGGCCTTCTCGAGGAGTTCCCACTGATCCCGGCTGATCACGGGGGGCTTTTCGGAGAAGACGGCGATCCCTTTCTCGGCGGCTTTCAAAGCCATCGGCGCGTGGAGGTAATGGGGGACGCAGAGGTGGACGGAATCCGGCGTCTCGTGTTCGAGCAGTTCGTCGAGGGAAGAATAGGCGCGGCATCCGGTCTTTTCGGCCATTGCCTTCGCGCGTTCGGGCCGGATATCCGCGCAGGCGGTGATCTCGGTATCGGGAAGCGAGGTCAGAACGGCGGCATGGACCTGCGCGATGCCTCCGCATCCGATGATGGCGGCGTGAAACATAGAAAATCTCCTTGTGGTGATGAAAAATCCGAACAAAAACCGGACAACCCCTCGGCCATCCGGGACAGTTGCAATGAACCTGACGCCCGCAGTCTCCCCGGCACGGCGGCGCGGATCCCGGGCTTCTTCATCATATCATATCGGGGTGGGGTTGTCAAGAGAAAATCCTGGGAAGCGGGAGAAGCGGGAGTCGCACGGACGCGGAGAAAGGGCCGAAATTTCATCTTGCTTTTTTCCTCCCCGTCTGCTATAATAACAGGGTATGCGCGAAAAAAGCAGATTCGGCGCGGAGGAGGTTATTCATGGGGACGAAGGGCGGCGGAACGGGACGGCGGGGGCAGATCCGGGGGGCTCTGATCCTTTTGCTCGCGGCGATGATCTGGGGGACCGGATTCGTCGCTCAAAGCGCGGGGATCGAAAAGATCGACGCCTTCACCTTCAACGGCGTGCGGATGTTCATCGGGGCCTTCACCCTGCTCTGCTTCATCCTCGTGAAGGAGATCCCCCGGCGGCTGTCCATGACGCCGGAAGACAAAAAAACGGCCCGGGCGGCGGATCTCGCGGTCCTCAAGGGAGGGGCGTTCGTGGGTCTGGCCCTGTTCGGGGGGAGCACGACCCAGCAGTTCGCCTTCTATTACGCGGACGCCGGGAAGATCGCCTTCATCACCGCGCTCTACATGTTTTTCGTTCCGCTCTTCGGGATGGTCCTCGGCAAGAAGGTGGGGGCGGTGACCTGGTTCTCGGTCTGCCTCGGGTTCGTGGGGCTGTACTTCCTCTCGATAAATCCGGCCGATCCGTTCTCGGTCAACCGGGGGGATCTGCTCTCCTTCGCCTGCGCGGTGATCTACGCCGTCCACATCCTTCTGGTGGAAAAATTCGCGGCGGGGGCGGACGGGGCGAAGCTCTCCTGCGTGCAGTTCACGGTCTGCGGGCTGATCTCGGTCCTCATGATGTTCCTCTTCGAGAAGCCGAACGGGGGGGACATCGTCTCCGCGGCTCCCGCCCTGCTCTGGTCCGGCGTGATGAGCTGCGGCGTCGCGTTCACGCTCCAGGTGATCGGGCAGAAGACGGCGGACGCGACGGCGGCGACCTTGATGATGTGCATGGAATCGGTGTTCGGCGTCCTTGCCGCGGCGATCCTGTTGGGCGAGCGCATGACGGGGCGGGAGATCCTCGGGTGCTCCGTGATGTTCGCGGCCATCGTGCTGTCCCAAACGGGAGACAAGCTGGTCGAATGGATGAAGAAGAGAGGCTAGAGGATAGTGGTTAGTGGTTAGAGGCTGGAGATAAGAGATTGTCCGATTCCGGTTTTTTGATGCGCGGGATTTGCGTTTTGGGGGATGGGAGCGCTTCGCTGGGATGGTTGGGACGCGTGGTCTTGCAGCTAAGGAATAGAGCGATCTTCGCGCGGTCTTTCCGATTCAAGCCGGACGAGCCGGGACATGGCGGCATCCTCGCGCGGTCTTTAGCATTGGCCGGATGTACGAAATGAATAACTCTACGACATGCCAATGCGGCGGCCTTGCGGCGGTGATTCAGTCGCGCAATCGGCGTTGTCGCGTGTTTGTGCGGCGGGATCTGTTTGTCCGGCCTCGCGCAGAGGAAGAACGACAAGGGGTTTCGGGTATTGTTTCACGTGAAACATTCTGATTTTTTTTGGCCTTGTTCCGCGAAATAACCGTCAGGGTAGAACTTCATGTTCCGCTCTGGCGGTTTCTGATTATTCAATTCGATCCGCTTTCGGATGAACCCGCTTATGTGCGCGAAGAGGGGGAAACGGTTTCAGCTTTCCGAATGCGCGTCCTGTGAAATGCGCGCCTGAAATGCCGCCGCAAGGCCACCGCATTGGCATATCGTTAAGCAATTCTTTTCGTGCGTCTGGCCAATGCTAGAGACCGCGCGGGGTTGGCTCCATGTTCAGGCTCGTCCGTCTGAATCTGATCCGGCCCGCGGGGATCGGCAGATTCACCGGCTGAAAGAACGCGCGTCCCGTCGCCGACTCCTTTTCCATATAAAAACACTTCATTCCCCGGCAAAACTCCCCCCGCCGCGGACAAACCGCAAAATCACGCCGACCCCTCATTTTCCTCTTTCCGCCAGCCAGATCGAGACGCGGGACTGGATCTTTTTCGCGCAGTCTTCGGCGGAACCGACGCCCGAGAAGAACGCGCTCGCCTCTTCGTAGATCATATTGCGGATGTCCCTGACGCCCCGTTCCGCCGCCGTCGTGCCGATCCCGTCCAGAATCGCGATATATTTATCCCGGTCCTCCGGCTCGAAGGTCGATAGGATGCCCGGGTACTGCATATCGGCCTCCGTGATGGCGTGCTCCATGTCCCGGGCCATGTAGACATAATCGTGCACAACGTAGAAGTCTTCGAACTGCGCTCCGTACCAGCTTTCCACCAGGGCGTCGAACGAGGACTTCAGCGCGGGGAGGCCTCCCTGCCCCTCGTCGGAGGTGAAGCACTGACGGACAAACTCCCATGCGAGCGCGGGATCGTCGCAGGCGGACGTGATCATCATAGCAAACCGGGTCGAAACGCTTGTCCCCGCGCCCGCCCTCTCCACGGGGGCCGGATATCCGATCATCGTCCAGTCCTTCGTGCTGAACGCCATCATCAAACGGCGCATCTGATATACTTCACCCAGGAACTGGATCCCTGCCGCGCGGATCTTCCCGTCCATCCGGGGCTTCGCAAGGGATTCCTGATCCAAATCGGCGTAGGGAGAAGGGTTCTCTGCGCGGAGAGACTTTGCGTATTCCAGATACCGGACGAATTCCGGGCTGTCGAAGGAACAGGCGCCCTTCTCCCGGTCAACGAAGATCATGTATCCGTCGCCCTCGTCGAGGAGCGGAAGGCCGCTGCGGTTGGGATTCGCGAGGAATTCGCAGTCCTCCGGGATGGATTCGATATAGTCGAGGGCCTCCGAGATCGTCCAGTACCCCTTCTCCGCATAGATCCCCAGAAGCTCCGGGGTGGAGACGAGGGATCTGCTGACGATGAAACTCGGCGCGATGCCCCACATGCCCCCCTTGCCGTCGTCGAAAAGCCGCTTCACACAGCCGAAGAGATTATCGGCGTTCACGACGGGGTCGCTCTCGAGAAAGGGCGTGAGATCGGTGTACAGGCCGTGTTCAAGGGCGGTGGTGAGATGCGGGGAGGACGTGACCAGTTCGCCGATCAGGATATCCGGGACCTCCTTTCCGGTGACCATATCTGTACAAAGCCTGTCATAACCGCCCCGCGGATTCTCCGTCGTATTGTACTGGGACCAGTCCGACGTGACGATCCGCGCTTCGGGGTGGGAACGGTTGAATCGGTTGACCGCGACCGTCGCTGTGTATGGCAGGCTGTCAAAGTATGCGAGATTCAAAATCTTCTGTTCCCGCAGATCAATGTTGTCGGCGGGGACGTAACGCACAAGCTGTCCGCCGTCGAAGGGGTTGAAGATCCCGGCGATTTCCGCGATGAACACCGCGGACGGCGAGACATAGAACGGAGTACCTTCAGCCCTTGACAGATTGGAGTTGAGGTAATTGAGCAGCAGCTTGTCCCGCCCGCCGTCCGGGGACTTGGCGTACAGTCCTTCGTCTCCCGTATAGAAGAACGGGATCCCCTCCGCGCCTCCGAAAATCGAATTCCCGAGCTTCCAAAGCGCTCCGATTTCCCCTTTATCCGTGAAAACTTCCGCCGTATCCGTAGAACCGGTCGACATACTGGAGAACCTTGCAAAGATCCGTCCGTCCTCCGAAGCGACAAGCTGTCCGACCGTATCGCGGCCAGGTATCTCCGGCGTGAAGGATCGGATCCGCTTTCCTTCCGGGGAGAGCACGAGGATTTCGAGACCGTATTGCGCCGCGACGCAGTAATTCCCCTCCGCGTCTCTGACGGGACCCCGGACTCCCATCTGACGCTCCTCAAAAAGGGAAAGCACGTCGTCCGTCATCGTCCACTCTCCCTCGGCGAACCCGTACCGTCCGATCATCCCGCGCCGGTTCAGGTTTTCGTCCTGCGAAAAGACCATGCAGATGAGGCCGTCCCGGTCGAGAAAGCCTCCCATGATCCATTTCCCCGTGAGGGCGAGGGAGGCCTTCACCGTTTCCGTTCCGTCCTCAGCCATTGTCCGGACGGTGTACCCGTGGACGATCTCCTCGCCGTCGGCGGAATCCGGCTCCTCGGCCACAAACGTGAGGATCCCCGTTTCCCGGTCATAATACGGCGTGATATTCGAAACCGCCGTTTTCACCGATCCCTTTGTCCGTGCTGCCTCGCGGAAAACGTGGGTCAGGATGTTCGGATCGGTGATTTCTATGCCATCCTCCGAAACGACCGGCGCGGGCTCCGCTTTTTTGCATCCGAAAAGGGACAGAAGCGCCGCAAGGATCAGAAACGCCGCGAGCAGTCTCTTTCTTTTCATGTGTCTATCCTCCTTGTCCGTAAAAAACTCCCGAATCTCCAAAGACGGATCATGCGCTGCCCTTTTGACTGTCGGTCTGCGGACGGATGAAATTCACCCGGCTTTTGTTTCGCTCACTCCTTCGATCCCCATGATCCGGGCAAACTCCGTCAGGCTTCCTGCCGTGTAGTCCATCTTCGTCACGTCGGCGGGGGAGGTGCCGTCGGGGAGGAAGGGGGGATAGTTCACGAGGGCCCCCGCGATCCCGGCGTTTTTGCCGCTCATGCCGTCGATCTCCCGGTCGCCCACCATGACGCAGTCCGCGGGATCCAGGGAATTGCGGGCGATGAGGGCGAGCACGGCGTCCGGGGCGGGCTTGGAGGGGAAGCCTTCCTCGGCGGTCACAAGATCCGCGAAATACGGGGTCAGCCCGTAAGCGTCCAGATACCAGCGGGCGGTGGCGTTGCGGTGGGTGTAGAGATAATTCCGGCCGCCGTTTTTCACGATGGCGGAGAGGACCGCCTCCGCGTCGGGAAAGGGCACGGCTTTCGGCTCGATCTCCTCCTCCCCGATCCGGTGGGTGCGTTCGAGGAAGCGTTCATAAGCCTCGTCGGAGATCCCGGTGAACCGCTTCATGTCGTTGAAGGAGACGAGGATGTGCTGCTCCACGTCCTCACGGGAAAGCGAATCGGCGAGCCCCTCCGCGGTCAGCTCGTCCCAGAGGCAGCGGACGGTGTGGGGATAGGAATCGAAAATCGTCCCGTCGAAATCCCAGATATAGTTCAGATATTTCATGCGTCAGAAGCCTTTCATACTAATCTCAAACTAAAAGGGAAAACGCGGCTTCTTGAAAGAAGCCTGGCAAGAACTTTCATGGGGGTATAGGACAAGGCTGCTGCCATTTCGTTTGGTCTGTGTCCGCACACCAATTTAG